>SCQL01000043.1 GCA_004299235.1 bacterium | reverse complement strand
AGGAGCAGATGCGAGCCTTCTGGCGACGGTGGCGCGAACAGATCAGCCCGCAGCGGGAGGTAGTGGTGTGACGATCCAGCAGGATCTCGGCGTGACGGCCGCAGAAACCGCGACTGTGCAGCGTTGCGAAGTCGAAGATTTTCTGTACGGTGAGGCATCGCTGCTCGACGCGTGGCGTCTCGATGAGTGGGCGGAACTTTTTACCGAGGATGCGCGGTACATCGTTCCGGCTAACGATCTTCCTGACCCTCAAGCCGACGGTGATCTGGTCCTTATCAGCGACGACAAATTTATGCTGCTCGGGCGTGTCGAGCGCCTCAAGAGCCGTAAAGCGCACCGGGAATATCCTCATGCGACAACCCGACACCAAGTCAGCAACGTGTGCATTCTCGATCAATCGGGTGGCGAGATCGCGGTGAGCGCGTATTTCACAGTATGGCGTTTTCGAAATGGAAGTGACGACCATTACGTTGGCCGATACGATTATCGGCTCCGCCGCGTGGATGGTAATTTTCGGATCTGCTACAAACGCGCAGTGATGGATATGACGAACCTCAGGCCCGCCGGCACTATCAGTATCCTCCTGTGAGTGCTGTCGGCTTTAAACCGGTTGCAGATAGGTCTGATTAACATGAAAGGGTCGATAGCCGAAGTTGTGGGAGTATGAGTCGATATACGTGGCCGACCCGTCTTTGCTGTCGGGTGGCTCTGACACACCCGTGGTGGCGCAGACCCCCGCGACGGTATTCGACCGCGTCGTCAATTAAATAACCCGTTTCCAATGTGCCAAGGATGCGCGTAACGCCTGTTCTTCATGGCTGACCATGGTGGGTGCACTGGTTAGTCTGTGATCCGTTTAACTATCCACCGACAAGTAAAGGAGCTACCTCGTGTCACCGCAGCTAAGGGCCCAAGATCTCAAAGGCGTGTTCAATATCTTGCCCACCCCAGCTATTAAGAACGCGTCGCTATTGACCAGCGATGACACCGTCGACTACGAAGCGACAACGCGCCTCGTGCGCGCCGTCGTCGATGGCGGTGCGGACGGGATTATGACGAACGGGACATTCGGCGAGGCCGCAACGTTGTCTTTCGACGAGTTGGAGGGGTTCGTTGCGCGGGTCGTCGACGAAGTCGGCGGGGCCGTCCCCGTGTTCGCCGGAGCTACCGCCTTGGGCACTCGTGAGACGATACGACGCGGTCGTGCGCTGTTGGCACGCGGCGTGAGCGGGCTTTTTCTGGGCCGGCCGATGTGGTGTGAATGCGACGACGCGACAATTGTCGGTTTCTATACCGATGTCGCTGAGGCACTGCCTGATGCGCCGATTGTTATCTATGACAACCCGGAGGTGTTCAAGGGAAAGATCTCGACGGCGGTGTACCGAGAACTGGCGAAGATCCCCGGGATAATCGGCTCCAAGTATATTGGCCTGACTCCGGTCTATGAAGCGGATGTCGAGGCGTGTGGCGACGGTTTGACAATCATGC
>SCQL01000042.1 GCA_004299235.1 bacterium | reverse complement strand
GCTCACACGACAGCGCAGGCGCGACGCACGGGTGCCAGGACGCATTAACGAGATTGTAGCAGGTGCGTCTGCTGCTCACTGGCCCAGTTGGAGGCGTAGGACGGGCAGGACGGCCGCGCTGGCGGGGCGAGTTGGCATGCAGTCGCTCGCTCGCCCGCCGGGCGGGTTTGTGGTGGTGCAGGGTGGCTCAAGTGAACCCTGGGAGCTGGTTGCACGGTCGAAGGGCGCGCCGGGACGCTGTCGTCGCTGGATACGCCCGCCCTCCCTCTTTAGGCGACCTGCTTACTTGGCGCGACGTCGTCAACTCGCTCGCTGACCAGGACCCGCCTCGTTGGGCTCGAATGGTCACCTGCAGACTCGAGTGCACCCTCACGACCCTCACGCCCCCAGCAGCCAGCTCGAACGGCTCGCTGCGACGTCGGTACACCGCCTGCTTCTAGCGCGACCACCTGCTTCGCCTCGTCTCGCACCCGCTGATCCCGTGCGTTCACTTTCTCTGGCGACTGTGGATTGTCTTTTGCGGGGACGAACGAGCGCGCAATCACTTTGCGCGGGTCGGATGCGAGGGGGAAATTGCGCGACACGGGTCGCCCTGGATTATGCGCTCATAGGTTCGCAAAACGGACTGCCCCCGCCTTCCGTAAGATCTTCGCCTGCGCCTGCTCGCTCGAGTGTTCCCAACAACACGCTCGACCTGCTGCACCCGCCCGCTCGATGCGCTCTCGACCGTGGCAGCCCTTGTCGACATCACCCGGCCGCGCCATCGGAACCTCGCACTGACCGAACCCTTTCCCCCCGCCGCCGCTTCTTGTTCTTTCAGACCCCGCTCTTCCAAGAGATCGTCGCACCCCTCCAACTTAGCGCGATCCGGCTCTCGCCACCGGTCGCGCTGCTCGCCGCGCACGGCCCAGCATGGCTTCCTTCCACCCACCACTGCACTCGCCACCGCCAGAGGCGGCACCCGCCAGAGCGACGTCGACTTCTTCGCACGCACACCGCCCCGTCCCCGAACCTCACCCGCTCGTCTCGTCCGACGAGTCGATCCGCACCCTCGCATCCGTCAGCTCGTCGACCTCGACCGCGACCGACTGCACCGCCCTCTCGAGCGTGCGGTACGAGTCGGACGCTGAGGAGTTGCTGAACGAGCCACCGCGCCGTCGCCGATCTTCCACCAACACCGAGTACTGCCGCCCGCCGCTGGAGACGCCGCCCCAGCTCGTGCCGGTCAGCATGGCGGGCACGGGGATGGAGCAGATCGACGACGAGCTGCGCAGGCGGATAGAGCAGTTCTCGATGCAGGACGACAGCCGCGAGGCGAGGATGGCGCAGCGGGCGGCCGAGGGCTACTTTGCGGCTGCCATGTCGTCCGTTGAGCCGCCGTCTCTTCCTTCCAGTGCACGAGCGCTTCCCTCGATCGTCACGGCGTCGACTTCCTCGCGACCGTACTCCTCCGCTTCCTACGCGCACTCTCCCCTCGCCTACGCCCCGCCCGTCCCTCACTACCCTCTCCACCACCCTCAGCCAACTACGTCGGCTCAGGCGTCTACCTCATTGCGCTCTCCCAGCTCGCACTCCGCCCGATCGAGTCTCTCGCTCGACGGCTCGGTCGGTGCGCTGTACCCCCTCGCAACCTCGACCTCACCCCTCTCTTCCGTCGTCGCGCCTTCACCTCTCGCCGCCCTCGCCTCCTCCGACATCCGCCCTTCCTCGACCGACACCTTCTCGACCTTCTCGACTCGCTCGTCCGGCCGTCCCTGGGTCTTCGACTCGGACGCGTCGTCGATCTGCAGCGCCGGGAGCGCAGGCGCGGTGACAGCGACGAGTACGGCGGCGGGCAGTGCGAGCAATAGCGGTGCCGAAGGGCCGAGTAAGAAGGCTGTTGCGAGCGGGCAGGTGAGGACGGACGACGCGGGCGAGGAGCTCGAGGTGTACAAGCCCAAGACGGCCGATGTCGAGTGTGAGTATGCGTGCGCTTCACTACTTGCGTGACAAATACTGATCTCCGTGGCGCGCGCAGTCCTCGACCACCGACCCGAACCTCCCGGCGCCTCGCTCGACATTGACCGTTCCGACCCGCTCCAGATCGTCCTCCGCGTTACGCTGCCCGGTTTCTCGCTCGAGAATATCACCGTCGCGATGCGCCGCGGCCACAAGGTTCACATTGTTGCCGACTCGTACGGCGAGAACGGCGGACACTTTGAGAAACTGGTCATGCTCGGGGCGGACGTCTCGACTTCTGCGCCTCGAGCCGAGTTCGATGGCAACCTCTTGCGCATCTACATCCAGCGGAGACCGTCGAGGCCGACGACGGCAATCACAGTTGCTGGCCCGCCTCGAGGGTCGCTCGACTACGGCTACCCGCTCGGCGTCACCGCCGGTCCTGCGAGTCCACCCAGCTCGGCTTTCTCGTCGCCGGACTTGGGCGGAGACCACAATCGACGACCGTCTGTCGCCTCGTCGTTTGCCTCGATCTGGTCCTCCGACTCGTCCTCGACGCACACCTCGCCCTACACTCCCGTCTCCCCCTCGCTCGACACGACCGGCGCCGGCACGTCCTCCTTCGCCG
>SCQL01000041.1 GCA_004299235.1 bacterium | reverse complement strand
CTTTAACACCGCATCCGAATCGATAGATTGTCCTCAGATTCCCTCCTTCATCCAACGGGCGGCGCGCTCGGTTCGTCCATCGGCCTCACCATTTCGTTGCGAAGGTCGGCGCGGCGTCGCCTTGGCTCCAGTAGCATGAAAAAGCCGTGATACAATGGAACGAGATGCGGAAACTGGCGCACGGATCGTGCGCAGGCGAAGCGAGGCGGACTTCGTGAACTTTGAGGCCTACTTGCGGCGCGTGCCCGAGTTTCCCCGGCCCGGCATCACGTTCATCGACGTGATGCCGCTCTTGAGCGACGCTCTTGCCCTTCGGGCGGCCATCGACGCGTTGTGCGCGATGGTGGCCGACGTCAAGGTCGACCGCGTGGTGGCGCCGGAAGCGCGTGGATTTCTGTTGGGTGCGCCGCTTGCCTATGCGCTCGGCGTCGGATTCACGCCTGCCCGCAAGCCGGGCCGGCTGCCGGCAGACGCCATCCGCAGCACGTACCAACTCGAATACGGCGAAGACGCGCTTGAGATGCACCGGGACGGGATTCGGGCTTCGGAACGGGTGTTGTTGGTCGACGACCTTTTGGCGACCGGAGGTACGGTCAAGGCAGCAGCGGATCTCGTAGAAAGGTTAGGCGGGCACGTCGTGGCGGCCGTTTTCTTAGTCGAATTGACCGATCTTGGCGGCAGAAGCGGTCTGTTGCGACAATACTCCGTGAAGTCGCTGATTCAGACTCAGGAGGCGGCGAGCGTACGATGAGCGGCGACGTCGGCGGACCGATCGGGTTGGCGCCGTCCGGCCAGACGCAAACGCTGGACAGCCTTCTTGTCCGATTGACAGGTTATCTGCCGCCGGAGGTCGATCTCGATCCGGTGCGTCTCGCCTACCGTTGGGCGGAGCGTGGTCACGCTGGACAACAGCGTTTATCCGGTGAGCCGTATTTAGTCCACCCATTGGCAGTGGCGCACGTACTGGCCGACCTTCACTTAGATCGTGAGACGGTGGTTGCGGGTCTCCTGCACGATGTGGTGGAGGATACGCCGATCACGCTCGAAGAGGTAAGCGAGGAATTCGGCTTGGAAGTCGCAGCGTTGGTGGACGGTGTGACGAAGTTATCTCAAATTCGCTTCCGGTCCATGGAAGAAGAACAAGCGAACAATCTCCGCAAGATGCTTCTGGCGATGGCCAAAGACGTGCGGGTAATTTTGATCAAGCTCGCCGACCGGCTCCACAACATGCGAACGCTTCGCTTTTTGCCTGCCGATCGTCGCCAGGAAATCGCTCGCGAGACGGTCGAGATCTTCGCGCCGCTTGCTCATCGGCTTGGCATCAGCCAAATTAAATGGGAATTGGAGGACCTATCCTTCCGCACTCTGGAACCTGAAGTGTACCAAGCGCTGCGGGAAAGGGTCAGCGCGCGTCGACGCGAGCGCCAAGAATTTATCGACCGCGTGATTACGACGCTCCGCCAAGAGTTATCACGAGCGGGAATTGAAGCGGAAGTAGATGGCCGGCCGAAGAACTTTTATAGCATTTATCGGAAGATGCAGCGTGGGCGCGAGTTTGAGGAAATTTTTGACTTAAACGCCATACGGATTCGC
>SCQL01000040.1 GCA_004299235.1 bacterium | reverse complement strand
AAGCTCGGGACCTGCTTCGTGCACACCGTGATCGATGACTACTCCCGCGTTGCCTACGCCGAGATCCACGACGACGAGAAGGCCGTCACCGCCGTCGCGGTCCTGCACCGTGCCGTGGCGTGGTTCGCCGATCGCGGCGTCACCGTCGAGCGGGTGCTGTCCGACAACGGAAGCGCCTACAAGTCCCACCTGTGGCGTGACACCTGCGACGAGCTTGGCATCACGATGAAGAAGACCCGGCCCTACCGACCCCAGACGAACGGCAAGATCGAGCGACTCCATCGGACCCTGGCCGAGGGCTGGGCCTACAAGAAGCTCTACACCTCCGAAGACGTCCGCCGCGCAGCCCTGCCAGGATGGCTCCACCAGTACAACCACCACCGGCCCCACTCAGCCGTCGGTGGCCTTCCACCCGTCACGAGGTTGAACAACCTGGCTGGGCATCACAACTAGGGAGGCGCCGCAGGCGCGACCCGTCCCATAAGCCGAACCGTTCGCGGGAACAACACTGGCCAGCGAGCGTGCGTCACTGACCGGTGTCCGTTTAGCCCGTCCGGTGATGTGTTCCGATGACGGAGCCCCAATTGGACGAGCCCTCCCCCGCCGGCCGCGTCCTTGACCGCCTCCGCGGATCGAGTCGATCTCGTCAAACTGTCCCGCGGGCGCGTGTTCAGAGTTCACTGCATCTCGACACGGCTGTTCTTGCCGGGGTCTATCGGTGCGGTCCGAGGCCACGTAGCCACCGATCACGCTCAGGCAGCGTTATCGCATCAGGTAATGCCAAGATGGTGGTATGCCGCACCCCCTCGATCGAGACAGCGTCGAGGTCACGACCCTCCTTCGCGAGGCCGTGACTGCCAGTGGGCTGTCCCAGGCCGCGTTCGCGCGGGCGCTCCGTACCTCTGCGCCTCGCCTCTCGTCGTATCTCACCGGCGCCACGCAGCCGTCCGCGCAGTTCCTTGTCCGCGCGCGTCGGCTCGGTCGCGCCCTTGGTGAGGCAGCGGCTCGGGGAGTGATGTCGGCACCGGTGACCGCGGCCGCGATGCGGGAGCACTTCCGTGCCGGCGAGATTGAGTGGCTTTGGCGGATGCTGCTCCAGGGTCGCGACCACCTCGCCGCGGCTATCGAGGAGAACGACCAGGTCCTGCTAGATGCTTGGGAGGCCAGGCCAGGCAGCATCGGGTCTGCCGAGTGGGACGCGCTGCTTGCCGTGGTCGTGGCCCACCATCTCGAGACCGCCGACCTCGAGGCGCCGGCTCGGTCGCTGCGCCAGCCGCTGCTCGAGCCCTGGATTCCGGAGCACCCCTTCCTCACCCCCGACCGGGTCCGCGCTCAGACCCCGGACTGGCTCAGCCGCCAGAACATCTACGTCCCCGACCGCGACCTCGTGACGGCATGACGGCGTGACGCGTGACCGCGCACGTCTCCCTCCAAGAGACCTCCGTCGCCGAGCTCGACGCGCTCTGACCCCACTGCCGCGAGCCAGCGCAGCGCGACTGGGGAACGAACACGGGTCCCGTCCTCCTTCGAGGAGGGGACCCGTGCGTTCTCGGCGCGTCTACCTCACTGAGTCAGCACCTGGGCCTCACCGATGCTGACCGGCAACGGGTCGGTGGTCAGGTCGAACTCGATGGTTCCGGACTGACCTCCGCCGGCCCACTCGACGACCCAGTGGCTCGTCGCCGTGACCTGGTAGGCACCATCGGGCTGATCCGTCGACATGCGCTCGTAGCGATGTCCGCAGGTCGGTGAGTCCTGCTTGCCGTAGTGGTCCGCGTAGGGCGTACCGGCGCCTGTGCAGTTCACCGTGGTCCCGTCACCCATGTCCC
>SCQL01000039.1 GCA_004299235.1 bacterium | reverse complement strand
CCCACTCTTGAGGAGACCAAAGAGGACATCGGTCGCGATCGTACGCTCGTGGGCCTCGTCGAGCATGAGGACGCTGTACTGGCTCATGTCGGGGTCGACGAGACACTCTCGCTGGAGCATGCCGTCCGTCATGTACTTGATCTTGGTCTCGGGACTCGTGCAGTCCTCGAAACGGATCGTGTAGCCGACCTCCTGGCCGAGCCGGCATCCGACTTCTTCGGCGACACGCTTGGCGACGGACATGGCCGCCACACGACGAGGCTGGGTGCAACCGATCTTGAGACGGTCGGCGTAGCCCGCTTCGGCGAGGTACTGCGTCATCTGCGTCGTCTTGCCCGAGCCGGTATCGCCGACGACGACGAGGACCTGGTTGTTCGCAAACGCCTCGATGAGCTGGTCGCGGAACTTGTAGATGGGCAGACTCTTGCGCTGGTCGGCGATGCTCATGCTGGTGATCTTGCCGAACGTCGTAGCCGGGTTGAACGTGTCCTTCTTCCACGCCGGGACGTCTTTGGCGCGCTGGCCCGCCGCCTGACCCCTCGCGTCCGCCGCGAACGCCCGCTCGTGAGGAGCCGTCATCGGGTCGAGCCAAGGGGTGTTGACGTCCCTCGCCTCCGAGTCCGCCTGGTCCGACGCCTCCTGCGCCTTGAGCTCCCTCCGCTCCTTCGCCAAAGCCGCACCCGCCATCGCGGCCCTGTTCATGGTACCGTCCGGCGCTTTGACAATCTTGACAGGCGATAACTCGAGCGCGCGTTTAGTCTGGCCAGCGAGGAAAGGCGCCTCTGCCTCGTTGATCTCGACATCGAGTTCCTCGTCCGCTTCGTCGACGAGACTCTTCCCGCCCGGCCCTGTCTCGAATCCGCTGTTGATGTACTCGTCGTCGAGACCGGGGTAGTCGGCTGCGCTCGCTGCGCCCGAGGCGATGAGCTGCTTGATCTCCCACCGCTCGGGCGAGGTCATCCGCCGAACCGAGGCCGTGCGGTTGTCGTCGGCGAAGCTCTTGCGGACGGCAACTCCGTTCGCGCCCGTTGCTGCGCGCTCAGCCGCCCGGCGAGTCTCCTCGAACAGCTCTTCCTCGGTCTTGATCCGCAGGTGAGGCGACAAGTCGGCGCCGGTTCGCTGGTCTGCGTCCTTCATCGAGAGCGAGAGACGGTTGCCCGCGACCGACATGACCTTGACAAAGACGGACTGTCCGCGCGCGAGGAGGTCGGAAGGGTGCGAGACGCGTCCGGTCGAGATCGAGCCGATATGAACCATGCCCTCCGCCTTGCCCTGCACGCCTTCGAGCGTGACGAACGCGCCGAAATCCTTGATGTTGGCGACCCGACCCTTGTAGATCTTGTACAAGACGGGCTTCTCGTCGAGTCGGCCGGGCCCTGCGCCGCCTGTCCGCCCGTCGCGACCGTACCGCCCTCGATCGTCTTCGCCGTGGCGCGACGAGCCGCCGCGCCCGCGGTCCCCGTAGCCGTTGTCACGCTCGCGACCGCCTCCGCCTCCTCGCCGCTCGTAGTCGGGCGAGCGGTGCCTCTGCCTCTTTGCGTCCGCTCCTCCGTCCCGCCTGTCGTCGTCCTCCTCAGGCCTCGTCGCGCGCTTCCTGACACCCTCAAGCTGCGCCATCAAGTCATCGACGCCCATATTGTCCTCGTCCCTGCTCCGGAGGTCATCACTGACGCCTTTGACGTCCGCCGGCTGACCCATCCGCATCTGTCGCTCCTTGACTTCCTCCGGGTTGTCGGCGCGATAGGACGGCTGCCACTCGGTATCGGGCATGGCGAGTCCGGGAAACAGTCGGGCTTGTTTCTGCTTCTCTTCGCTCAGGACCGCCTTCTCACCTTCTTCCTTGCCCTTGCCTTTGTCCTTTGAAGAGGAGGACTTGGACTTGAGCTTGTATTTTGGGTGCATCGAGAGGATGAGGCGGTCAACGGAGGAGAGGAACGAGTCGGGAAAGTCGGCGCCCACGTCGCGGCATTTCGACTTGAAGGTGTTGAAGTCTTTTGAGTCGCCGTGCAGGTGGATCAGGAACTCGGCGAGAGTCGAGTCTGCGAGGGGAGAGGGTCAGTCGGGGGTGACTTCGGATGGTGGGAAGAGCACGGGCGAGAAAGCGCGCCGCACCTGAGAGACCGGTGTAGTTGACTAGCTCGTTGGTTATGCTGTTGACGAGAGAGAGCAACTCGAGCTTCTCGAGCTCGTTGGCCATGGTGGCGCCTTGTCGAGGGAGGTGAGTGCCGGTCGACGGCGGCAGGACACGGGCGGGGGCGGTTCGAGTTGGAGGGTGTAGCTGGAGTTCTGCTCAGTACTGCCTGAGTCGAAGCAGCGGTCCCACGAGCGGTGTGAGCGGGCGAGCGGCGAGAGCGATG
>SCQL01000038.1 GCA_004299235.1 bacterium | reverse complement strand
CGTAACTGGTCAGGTGGGGGTGTCAGCGCCGATCTAGTGGTGGTAGGCGGCGTGGGGGCGTGAGGGGGGTTGGTTGGGGTTGGTGTTGATGTCGGGGAGGGCGGCGTTGTGTTTTTCTTGTGCGTGTCGGCAGGTGGCGATGAGTTCGCGGCGGCCGTTGCGGGTGCCGATTGAGAGGGTCTCGATGTCTTGCCCGATGAGGGTTGCTGGGATCGGGAAGGAGGCGTCCTCGTCGAAGGCGTTTTCGAACGCGGTGAGCGCTTCGTCTTCGTCGTGGCAGTCGACGGTGATCTCGGCGATGAGGCTGTCGAGTTCGGGGTCGGTTTGACGGGTGGGGCTCATGGCGGTGGTGTCTTCTGCTCTGTGGGGGTTGGCGGGAGCCGGTCGAGGACGAGCGGCGGGCAGCGGATCTCGCCGCTTGTGAAGCGGCCGACGGGACGGTGGAGGCAGACGGTGGCGCTCTGGTTGTCGAGCTGCACGATGGTGCCGTGGAGGCCGTGCAGGTAGCGGGGGGTCGCGTGGTGGTTGATGCGTACGCGGTCGCCGAGCTCGAGCTGCGCGTGCGCCTTGGCTGAGTTGACGGCTTGGAGGAGATCGAAGCGGGCCCGGATCGCTTCGGCGATCTGGGTGAGGTGCGTGTCGAGCTCGCCAGCGGCGATCTGGTCGAGCGTCGCCTCGAGCGGGACAGTCTCGGGAGCGGGGCGGGGGGCCGGGGCGAGCGCGAGCCGCCGAGCGGCGCGGGTGGGTCTGGACATGCCTCGAGTATGGGGAGCTGGCCGGCGGTCAGGTCTCGCCGCCGGCGGGGAGCCAGGGTCGGCCATCGGCGGCGTCTTGGAGGACGGCGAGGATGTCCTGGCCTTGCTTGCGCGCGGTCTGGATGTAGCTGCGCAGGGCGAGGAACGATGCTGCGCCTTCGCTGCTGCGCCAGCAGCCCGAGATCTTCTGTTGCAGCTTGATCATGCGGAGGTCGCGTTCTCCCTGGTTGTTGTCGAATGGGACGTTGAGGTCGGTCGCGAACCGGAGGGCGTCGTCCTGGTAGCGGTCGAGGCGCAGCAGGAGGCTGCGGGTTTTGCCTTGTTTGGGCCGGCCGCGTCTGCCGGTCCGGTCGGGTTCGGGGTTGAGCTCGTAGCCGGCGGCGAGGAGCGCGCGGTATTGGCGCTGGTAGCGGGCGAGGACGGCCGGGTCGAGCGCGGCCTGTCCTGCCTCCTTCGCGGCTTCGACGGCGGTGTTGAGCTCGACGAGCAGGCAGGCGAGCTCGGATGCCCACGGCTGGCCCTGCTCTTCAGCCGCGGCGAGCTCGCGCAAGTGGTGGCCGTTGCAGAGAGCGTGGCTGCAGCGGGTGTAGTGGCGGTAGGGGGTGAACCCGTCGTGGACGACGGTGCCGGTGAAGTTTGTGAGGACGCCGAGGTCGTCGATCCCGTCCTTGCCGCGCTTGGCGTGGAGCCGGTAGAGGGCAAGCGTTCGCGTGGTCGCCTCGTGCACCCAGTGCAGCTTCCCCGCGGCGCGGGCGCCGGTCTCGTCGACGTGGACGACCGGGCTTGCCACGAGCTCGAGGCGCACCTGCTCGAGGAACGGTCCCAGCCCGGCCGCGCCGGCCTGGACGATCGCCTGCAGCGTCCCGGTCGACAGGTGCGCGCCGTAGCGGTCGGCGAGAAGCCGCTGGATCCGCTCGTACGGGAGATGCTGGTAGACCGCCAGGTAGAGCACGAAAGCGCGCAGCCGCGGCCCGTACTGGGCGGGGGCGCGCACCGGCTCGGGGAACGCCCCCGCGGTGACCGTTCCGCAGTCGCACCGTCTCCGTGTCGACCGGTGCTCGCACACGACAAGCCGTGTCTCGGGCGGCAGGTCGAACACCTGCCGCCGCTCGGCCCCTACAAGCTCGGCGTCCTCGAGGCCACCGCCGCAGCCGCGGCACGCCGCGGGCTCGTGGCTGACGACCTCATCGGGGTCGGCGACCTGGGCGAGGTGATGGCCCTCGCTCCCCGGCTGGCCACCCGGCTTCCGTCCCGACCGGCGCCGCCGCGAACGCGGCTTCGGCGGAGGCTTACCCAACCCGTCCGACGACGGCGGCCGCGACGAGTTCCGCGAGTTCTCCCGCAACCGAGCCTCGAGCTCAGCCATCCGCGACTCCAACACCGCGACCTGACCCTGCAACGCCTCGACCGCCGAGGCCAGCGACAGCAGAACCTCGACGCACGCGTCCTCGCCCTGCCGGTAGATCGCAACCGCACCCGCCCGCTCCACGACGAACGCATTCGCCGCCGCGACAGAGGTCCCTTCTTACGAACTACCTATGCGCCGGACCTGACCAGTTAC
>SCQL01000037.1 GCA_004299235.1 bacterium | reverse complement strand
GGCAGCGGCCGCGCGCAGCCCTCGCAATAGCCGCCGAAGATCGGGTGCTCGACCTCCCCGTTCATCAGGGTCGAGTGGCCGCAGATGCAGGTCACGAGGCAGCTGAACTTGTCGTTCTTGATCGTCGTCTTCCGGGGCTTCCTCACCGCCGCAGCGAGGTCCTGTGCCTGGTAGAAGGCGTGGTCCATCAGTCGCCGCTGTTGGTCGTCGCCCATCAGGCCTCCCTCCGCGCCAGGTTCTCGAAGAGCATCAGCTCCTTGCGGAAGCGGACCTCCGCGGTTCCGGTCGGCCCGTTGCGGTGCTTGGCGACGATCATCTCGGCGATGCCGGGGTTGTCATCCGGCTTGTAGTACTCGGGGCGGTAGACGAACACGACCAGGTCGGCCGCCTGCTCGAGCTCGCCGGTCTCCCGGAGGTCGGAGAGCATCGGCCGCTTGTCGGTGCGCTGCTCTGGGGCCCGGCTCAGCTGGGACACGGCCAGCACGGGGACGTCGAGCTCGCGGGCCAGTTGGCGGAGCGTCCGGGTGACGCCCGAGACCTCCTGGATACGGTCTGGGTCCTGGCCGCGCCTGCGCCCATGGATCAGCTGCACGTAGTCCACGACGACCACGCCGATCCCCTCCCGGAGCTTCAGCCGGCGCGCCTCGGCGGCCAGCGCCAGCTCGTCCAGGCCGGGGCGGTCGTCGATGAACATCCGCAGGTTTCCGAGCTCGCCCGCGGCCCTTGCGATCCGGTCCAGCTCGTCGTCGTTGAGGCCGCCGCTCTGGTAGCGGTGGCTGCTCACCCTGGCTTTCCCACAGAGGAGCCGGTCAATCAGCTCGCCGCGGGACATCTCGAGGCTGAAGATCGCGACAGGCACCCCGGCGGTGCAGGCCTGCGCAGCGAAATCAAGCACCGCCGTCGTCTTTCCCATCCCAGGCCTGCCGGCGACGATCACCAAATCACCGCCCTGCCAGCCGCCCGTGAGTGCGTCCAGGTCGTAGAGCCCGGATGAGATCCCACTCAGCCCTCGACCGGACTCCTGCCGCGAGTCGAGCCGGTCCATCGCATCGACGAGGAGGTCGCTGATCGGAGCCGACCTCTCGGCACGGTCCGAGCCAACCGCGAAGACACTGGCGCCTGCCTGGTCGATGGCCTCCTCGGCCGAGAGGGCGACATCCTGGCCGAGCCCGATGATGTGTTGGCCGGCGGAGACCAGGCGCCGGCGCTGAGCGTGCTCTTTCACGATCCGCGCGTAGCGCTCGATGTTCGCGGCGGTGGGGACTTGCTCCTGCAGCAGCGCCAGCTGGGCGCGACCGCCTATGCGCTCCAGCAGGGCGCGCTTGTCGAGCTCTGAACCCAACGTCACGTTGTCGATCGGCTCGCCGGCCTCCTGTAGCGCAATCGCGGCCCTGTAGATCTGGCCGTGGTTCTCGCGATAGAAGTCCTCGGGCCTCAGGAAGTCGACGACCTCGAGCAGAGAGGCCGGCTGGAGCAGGATCGATCCGAGCACCGACTGCTCGGCATCCAGGTCCTGCGGGGGCGCCCCGACGCTGCTGGAGACGACTGCGATCGCGCTCAAGCTGCCTCCTCTCGAACTCGCCGTCTAAAGCCGGCGGCTGCCCAAGCTGCCGGCGCCGCCACGTTGCCGATCCGACTCTCGACGCGAGCCTCGGCCACACACTGCTCGTAGAGCTCCACCGCCCTCGCCAGGGGGATGCGGCCTCGCGTCGCCCGTCTGACGACCTCGTGCCACATCGCTCGAGGAGCCCGATCTCGGATAGTCGCCGCCAGCGCTTCGCAGCGTGTCCGGAGGAGCTGCGGGTCGCCGTCGATGGTTACGGGATTTGAGCTCGGTTCCGTGCTGGTTTCGAGTTCACTATGGCCACTATCTGGGTAATGGTCGATTCGAACGCCGGGCGCGTCGTGCGCGCTTTCCGGGGATTTCAGACCTTGTCTGGAATCCCTATAGCCCTCGCTCCAGGAAGGCCGCAAAACAAGCGGTTTCGAACTTGAAGCACCGTGCTCCAGGCGGGCTCGCAGGATGTCGCCGATCGCCGCGGCGCCTCGCTGCTCGGGCGCGACCTGGTCCCGACCGTGAGACGAAGGGACCACTACTACCGGCCGCCCACGCCTGGGCTTGAGCCGGCACGCCGAGACTAGGAGCCTCAACCGCTGAACGCCGCCAGGGCCGCGGCGGAGGCAAGCAGCCGCCTCCCGAGCTGGAACTCCAGCGCCCCGACTCCACGCCCACAGCCGGGCCTGGAGTAGCCGGTGCGGCTTGAGCTCGATCGCGCTGGACCACGTCAGCCGGTAATGGAGGCAGGAGCGCTCAACCTTCCCACCGCGCCGGACACGCTCGCCCCCGCTCGTGGCGACCAAACCCAGCTGCCGCAGCCGGTCGACACAACGGCTCACCGTGCTCGGTGACGTCGCCGCCAGCTCCGCCAACTGCCGCTGGTCCGCCCAGCGGTCGCCCTGCCTGACGAGCAGCTGGAGGTGAGCGAGCACCGCGGCGGCCTCCGGCGTGGGCGTGTTGGTCTCCGTGTAGGCGCGCCAGACCTCGTCGGGGTCCGGCAGTAAACCGCTCGCGTTGAGGGCCTGGATCGCCTCGGCTGGCGCCAGGAGGGGCAGCTGCTCATGCAGCTCGAGCGGTAGGGCAGATCCGAAATCTGCTGTGACGCGGTGCTTCATCGCTTTCTCGGTGCGGCCCTGGGAACCGCCGTTCGGGTGGCCTGATTAGACGACCTCCGATTTTTTCGAGCAAGCCCCCCCAAGGACCCCAAAACAGCCTTGTTTGCACACCTTTCCGTCGCTATTTCGGCCTCGCTGAGTTCGGCCGGGCCCTCTGAGGGCCGTTTTGTCTGCACACCTTTCCGTCCCGTTTTGCACGCCTTTCCGTCCCGTTTTGCACCCCTTTCCGTCGCTATTCGGGTCTCGGTTTGCACACCTTTCCGTCGCTATTTGGGGTGTCCGGGGTCCCGGAGGGCGGCTCTGCACACCTCCCCGTCGCGTTTTGCAACTGGTTCCGTCCCACGGAGGCCGCCTAGGCTCGGCCCGTCATGCCGAGGTCGAGCCGGCGCCGGCGCGCCGCCCTTAACCGTGAGACTTCAGAGGCCGCTGACAGGCGGAATCTCTTCCTCGTGCTCGCCCGGAGACTCCCCGATGACCGCGACCTGCCGGTGCCCACCAAGCAGGAGGCCGAGGCTCGGCGCGTGACCACCCTCGGTGAGTTCAGGAGCCTCCTGCGGAGCTGGGACTGGGAGACCGCGATTGAGGCCTGGCTGACCTTTAAGATCGACAACCCCAACACCCGCGACCACTACGGGCGCAACATGCGGCGGGCCGCCGCCGTATTCCGGGCCAGCCGGCCCGCCGCGAGGTGTCTAGGCGAGCTCCAGCCCGAGCATGTGATGGTCTATGCCCGCTACGTCCGAGACCGCCTCGGGGGAGCCCCGGGCACGAAGAGGCTCGCGATCATGGCCCTCCGCTCGTTCCTGAAATGGAGCCGGGCCTTCCGCGCTCACGACCTATCGCCGGAGGAGTTGCGGGAGCTCCTCGGCCGAGTGCCCTCAGCTGACGTCGAGAGGCCCTACCTGGTGCTCTCGGAAGACGAGATCGCGGACCTCCTGGCAGCCCCAGACAACACCCGTGACCGGGCGATCATCGCCTTGATGCTGGGCGCGGGACTCCGCCGCAGTGAGGTCGTGGGCCTCGAGGGCAAGGACGTCTTCTACGGCGAGGACGGTTGCCTCTGCCTGAACATCCACGCCGGCATCGCGAAGGGCGCCCAGCCTCGGATCGTGCCGCTTGGCCCGGACGTCACCCAGATCCTGCTCGAGCACCTGGTCGCCGCCGGCGTCGAGGTCGGCGATCGCCTCCCGATCTTCCAGAGCAGCCACAAGCACCGCGGTCGTCGGCTCTCAGGCAAAGCCGCCTGGAGCATCGTGACCACCTACGTCGTCAGCTTGGGCTGGCAAAAGCGAGTCACCCCCCACAGCCTCAGGCACACGTTCGCGCTGAGGTTCCTCCGACACGCCAAGGGCGTCGGGGGCGATGCGATCGTGAAGCTGATGCTGGTGCTCGGGCACAAGCACCTCAGCACGACCCAGCGCTACCTGAACCACTTTGATCGAGAGGAACTCCGGCTTGCCCTTCCGGCCTTGCCGACCAGTGGCCGGCCTCTCAAGCGAAAGCTGCCTCAGTCAGTGGTCAACCAGCGTCGGCGCCGGACCATCAAGCCAGACCTGCCAGAGTCGGCCTAGCCCGAGCCCAGCAGTAGCTGCTCCTCACCCGGGATCAGCTGCTCAACCCACTGTGGTGCCTCGACTTCGAGGAGGCTGGCCAGGACCAGGTCCGCCCAGCCACGCGAAGGCAGCCGGTCGGGGAGCCCGACGAACCGGTAGGCGCCGATCACCCCGTCGGCCTGGAGCCCGGCGAGCGCCTCCTGAAAGCTCTTCCAATAGCGGTCAGCGTTCCTCCGCTTGAAGGGGAGATTCACCGTCTGGAGAAGGTCGCCGACCCTGACCCGGCAGATCAGCCCGCCACCGGTAACGCTCATGTTGAGCGTGAAAAAGATCCCTAAGCGCGCTTTGGGACTGTTTTGGTGATATCGGAGCACCGTCCGGGCGATCGGGACGAAGTGCGCCCCGGTCTTCCGGAAGCTGCTGAGCGCCTCCCCCTCCCGCACCTGCCATGCCACCGGGACTAGGGAGGAATCGATCAGGTCGCCCTGCTTGTGCCGGAATCCGAGCTGAAGGACCCGGCCCTCGAGCGTGCCCACTTTCGGACGTCCCTTGCCGCTTTCGGGAAGCGGAACCCGGAGGAGCTCCACCCACACCGTCGCGAGCCGCTCGATCTGATCGGCCACCCGCTGGATGTCCTCCGACCGGTGGCCGCGGTTGTGCCACTTGTTGACGGCTCCAGGGACCCGGGCGCGCTTCTTGATCACGCCCCTCTCGGTGAGGACGTCGCCCGCCCAGATCCAGGTCCAGTCGCCGTCATCCGGACTACGCATAGCCAGCCGGGCGAGGATCACGAGCAGGGTCGTTAGGTCGCCGAGGCCGAACACCTTGAACTGCTGAGCGACCCACTCGCTTCGAGCCAGGTCGGGAACAGCTGCGCCGGCGTCGCGAAACGTGATCGCGACCTGCCCGTCCACATCGGCGAACGAGTAGTAGGGGTGGCCCTGGTTGTCATGGCTGAGGTGGTCTGCGTCGCCCATGGCCGCAGCGGCAAGGGCCCGCAGGGTCGGCGTCGAGATCAGTGTCGCGGAGCCGTTCGTGAACGCGATCGGCTCTGCCAATGGCTTGACCGGCAGCGCCTTGCCAGGCAGCCCTGGCGGCACCCGGAGCACCTTGCTCAGCTGCGCAACGAAGTCGCGCTTGTCGGGCACGTCCAGGACCACCGCCAGCCAGGCGACGAGCTGGCGGTTGAACTCCATCTCGCTCATTCCGGCGACCCTCTCCCTGCCCATGTGCTCAGCCATGTGGCCGACGAGCGCGAGCACCCCTGCCTTGGTCGCAACGTCCGCGAGCTTGGGCACTGCTCCCTGGGGTCGGGAGGAGATTCGCGCGCGAGGCAGGATCGGAACGTCGGCGCCGGCCTGCTGCGCCTCCCATAGCCGCTGGAAGACGGCTTCCGCGCGCTTCTGGATCACCTGGTCGAGCGAGCAGCTCTCCAGACCCTTCACGACGACCTCGAGCTCGCGGCGGAGCTCCTGGCCTAAACGTCGGCGCTGGTCTGGCGTGACCTCAATGTCGCGCGGCTTGCTGGCCATCAGACCGCGAGCCTCGCCGCGACTTCCCTTGCGATCACCGCTTGAACTCGCGGAGCCCAAGCGAGCTCCTGGCGCGCGCCGGCGTGGGCGCCGTGGAAGTACTGGAGCGGCAGCAGGTCGCTCGCCAACAGCCCCACGATGCCCGGGATCGCCTGGAGGGCCTCCTGCTCTGAGATCTGCCCGGCGTCGAGGAGCTGGCGAATTGAGTCCGCGATCGCTGCTCCGATCACGGCGTGGGCCGGATTCGGAACGGCCCCCAGGAGCGCCAGCAGCACCTCGAGATGGCGGCTCTCTGGGCTGAGCTTTTCGAGGAGGCTCACCCAGTCCGCTCGCCGGAGCGTTTCCTCGAGCTTCGTGACGATCTGGTCGAACTCGGGGGCCGCCACAATGGCGCTTGCCGCAGGGTCGAAGACGCTCAGCGCCTCGCGGATCTCGAGGTCTACAAACGCCAGCATCGAGGCGACCTCAGCCAGCTGGTCGCCCAAGCGCTCGGCGACGCCGGCCGTCCACCCGCGCAAGTTCACAGCGGAGATCGGCTCGAAGGGCTCGTCGACCAGGTGCCCGAGGGCTGCCTCGAGGTGCTCGATCGCAGCCTCCATGTGAACGAAGGCGGCCCCGACGCTCGGGCTCCTCGGCTCGACAGCGGCGGTCTCGATCACGCGCCCGAGACTCTACGACCTCGTCGGGGAGCCGACCCGCGGTGAGGGAATGGCTGCCCGCGGTTGGCCTCGTTCCTCAGCCTCGCCAGCTCGCGCCGGCAGGCCTCGTTGACGAATCCGACGACCGTCAGCTGGTGCGGAGGGCCCGACAGGGCGACTACCGCATCGCGGATCTCGTCGATCAAGTCCGAGTCGAACCGGATTCCGAGGCGCACGGCGCCCGTGGAGGAGGCTTCATCCACCCGTGCCTCCACGGGAGCCGGCCTCGCTGCTGGGAGCACGGCGTCGAAGGGATCGGACCCTAGCGCTTTTCGCTTGGCCATATCGTTCAGCTCCTCTTTAGGCTCGGTCGCCGGCGGTCCAACTCGGCCGCGGCCGCCCGGTAGTCTTCTGCCCCGCTCGAGCTGGGCGCGTAAAGGGTGATCGGTAGGTGGTGAGAGGGCGCCTCCGCGAGCTTGGTGTTTTCCCGGATGCCGGTCTCCATCACTGTCCCGTTGAAGTGGGTCTTCAGCCGGTCGCGGACCTCTCGAGCGAGCGAGGTCCGCTTTACCCGGCAGGCCAGGATCGCCGAGATCTTCAGGCCCGGGTTCAAGCGATCCCGCACTCTCTCGATCGTCTGGGTGAGCGCTGCCAAGCCCACTAGCGGCATCGCTTGGAGCTCGACCGGGACCAGGACCTCGTCGCCGGCGGCGAGTGCTGAGACCGCGAGGTAACCGAGCGACGGCTGGCAGTCGATTAGGACGTAGTCCCAGCGGTTGGGCAGCTGCTCGACGGCCCGGCGGAGGATCATCTCGGCCCCGGGCTCGCCCGCGAGGACACGCTCGGCACCGATCATCCAGGTCGAGGACGGCACCAGCTGGACGCCCGGGGCGCTGGTATCGGTGATCAGGTGATCAATGCGCGCTTTGTCACCCAAAGCGTCCACTAGGCCGCGGCCACCGTCCGCAACGCCGAGCCAGGAGCTTGCGTTCGCCTGAGGATCGAAGTCGATCACGAGCACCCGACGCCCCGCTTCGGCGAGAGCTGCGGCCAGTGAAACGGCGGTCGTCGTCTTCGCGGTCCCGCCCTTCTGGTTGGTGATTGCGACGACCCTCATGGCGTTCCTCTGCTGTGACGTGGAGTGGGATTGGGAGGCCCTAAAAGGGGCCAAGGCGCGCTATTGGGCACAAAGCGTACACCCGCTCGGGCCTCAGTGGGCGACCCATTTGGGCCACTATTGTACATATAGCGCGCTTAGGGTGACAATACGCGTCATTCCATCCGGGAGGAGGTGCCGCGTTCGTGACTGCCATCGTTTCAGCAAAGCCAGGGGCCGTTCGGTTCCAGTCGGCCGCCGAGATCCTGCAGGCCGTACAGCTGGGGGTCCTGCGCCCCGAGGAAGCCCGGCTGCTGCTCGGAGTTCCCCCCGCCGAGAGATCCCACACCCCGCCATCGCCCGAGCCCGTGGCGGGGCTCGTAGCGCGTGACGAAAGTATTGAGGCCCTTCCGGACCGGCAGCTCGTGCCGATAGCGGGCATCCCGGGATGGTTCGCCTCGCTCTCCGATGCCTACATCCGTCGGTTGCGGCTACGGAATCGCCGCGACACCACCGTCCGAAACAACGCCCTGGTCCTCGGGCTGTTCGGGGCATGGCTCGGCCAGGTCGGGATCTCCGACGGAGCGCAGCTGCGGATCGAGGACGTCTACTCGTGGCTCGAGAGCAAGCAGCTGGGCGCGAACAGTCGGGCCGCATATACGAGTGTCGTCCGATCGGCGCTCCGCTGGGGAGCGATGAACGGCCTCGGCGTCGATCCCGGGATCGCGATGCGGATCGAGCCTGCCAAGCGGCTTAAGGGCCGGCCCCGCCCGCTCGCCACGGCCCAGCTCGCCGAGCTCCGCGCCTATCTGCACAACGTTCCCACCAGCCTCGCCGAGCTCCGCGATCGTGCGCTGTTCTTCGTTCTGTTCTCGACCGCGGCCAGGATCTCCGAGGTGCTCCAGCTGAATCGAGACAGCTTCGTCGACCGGACCGCCTTCGTGATCGAGAAGGGGGGCGGCCAGAAGCAGCTGATGCTCACCGCACAGGCTGAACGGGCCATCGAGGAGTACCTGCGCGCTCGTCGCGATCTATCGCCGGCGCTGTTTGTGACGCACGCCCGCCAGCTGGAGGGGAAGCGGCTTACCGCGAAGGCCGCTAACTACGCCTGGTTGCGGCTCTGCGCCCGGCTCGGGCTTCACGGCTTCACGAACCATCGCCTCCGCCACACGTCGATCACGGAGCTCGTAGACAAAGACGTCCCGCTCGAGGTCGCGATCACGATCGCAGGCCACCACAGCGCCGCCACGATCATGAACTACCTCGACGTGGCGCCCTCCCGTAAGCGGCGGTTCCTGCACGTGCTCGAGGGCCCGGAGGGCGACAAAGAGCGGCCAACGGCAGAGGCGGGCGCCAGTGCCTGACGCTAACGACGTAATCGCCGCCGGCTCTCAGCATCGGGCCTGGGTGCTGCCGTGCTTCATGCCCGTACTCGTCGTGGGCGACCAGGTCGGCGACGACCGCGACGTCGTCGCCGACGCCCTCGACTCCGGAGCCCTTTTTCGCGGCTACTCAGCAGCGTGCGGCTGTGGCTGGAGGGCTGCTGAGGTGCGCCGCGGTGATGATCGCGGCGAGGACGAGGCCTGGCGGGACTGGCTCCGCCACTTCGTCGGTGCGCTGCCCACCAAACCAGGCTCGGGGAACCCGGCCTTGTCTCGCCCGCGCTCTCGGTCTACGCCGGCGCGGACCCGGAGAGGCCAGCTGGTGGCGGTCGAGTAGCCTCTCCGCGTGCCTGAGCCCCGCGACTTGGTCGCCTACGTCGACGAGGCGATGCGCGCGACGACCACCGAGGAGGGCCGCTCCATCTACGTCATGGCGGCGGTCGCGGTCGTAGTCAGTGACCAGCTGCAGGCGCGAGACACGCTCGCCGCGGCCCTCCAGGGCCGGAGCTCGAGGTTTCACTGGCGTCTCGAGCAGCCAGCCCGCAGGCGCGCGATGCTGGACACGATCGCGACGCTCGAGCTGCCATGCCTCGCAACGACTTGCAGCTACGCCGGCGGTCGGAAGCAGCCCCGGGCGAGGACGCTCGTTCTCCAGAGACTGCTGTGGGAGCTGACCCAGCTCGGCGTCCGGGAGCTGGTGCTCGAGACGAGGGAGGAGGGGAACGACGCCAAGGACCGGGTCTCGATCGCCCAAGCGATCCGGGCCGGCCTGGCGCCGGAGGAGCTCCTCTACTCCTTCAACCGGCCGAAGTTCGAGCCCCTCCTATTCGCCCCTGACGCGGTCGCCGGTGCGGTAGCCGCGAAGCTCGGGGAGGGCGAGGATCAGTACATCCGGCGCTTGGCCGAGGGCCAGCTCCGGGTCATCGAAATGAGGGACTGAGGAGCCTAGAAAAGCCGCCGCCCCGGGGTCCCGAACTTCCATCGGTTAACCCGGGGCGACTTCCGACCGCTACTGCAGCCGGCGGCTGCCTCGATCTTACCCCGACGGGAGACGTTGTTGAACCCCCCGCACGAGCGGCCCAGGTCACAGACGGCTCAGCGAGCCTAGGATCTCACCGTCGTGCGCACGGCGGTGATCGCGGTGATCGCGTTCCTGCTTGGCGTTGCCCTCACGATCGGAGTGCAACGCGGGTCGCCGCAGCAGCTGCTACGCCTCTCTGCCTCGGGGACGATCCCCTCGCCGCCTCCGACCGCGCCGCCGTTCCCGGTGGCGATGCCTGGCTACCGGGAAGCCGACCAGGGCTCGGGCTCCATCAGGGTCTTCTCCGGCATCGGCAACGTGCTGCCCAGCTTCCCGCACACCATGAATGGCTGCGGGACAGGCGTGACCCTGGTCCGATGGCGATCCCTCCGCGGTCCTGTCGTGGTCCGCCTGGCCTACAGCCCGGAGACCGTGCTCACGTCCTCTCCCGAGATCACGGGCGACCACGGGCTCACGAGGATGGACAACTGCGCCCAGCCGATCTTCTTCGCCCCCGCGAACTTCAAGGCGGGCGCCGGCGCCATCTACTCCGACGTCCCCATCGAGTACACCGTGTGGTGGCCGACGCCCTGAGGGCGAAGTCCCTCGAGCGGGACTGGCGCGGGACAGTTGCGGGCTATCGCGAGTTCGAGCCAGCTGGAGCAAGTTAAGGCCGCCGCGGCGGCATGGGCGTGATCCGGAAGGACTTCCTTCCGGAGTGGCCCCCGGGGGCCACCTGTTGAACTCGGGGAGCCCAGCTCCCCTTTCGGAACGGGCGGTGGAAGGGGTTCGCGGGCCGAGCCGGGCCCCGGCCGCTCCCCTGACGCCCTCAGCCGGCTGGCTTAGAAGCCGATGCCGTGCAGCTTGCCGATCAGTGCCACGATCACCGCGGCCGCGGCGGCAACCTGTTTCCAGGTGAACCGCCCGCCGCCATTGAAGTTGAACTCCATGACTGCTGCCTGCCTCCTTTTGAGACCGCCAACCTCACCCCGCCGCGCCGCGCCTGTTTGGAGCCTTGAGCCGCCCGGTGCTAGGCTCTCGATTGCTTCATCGGCAGGCCGCTCGCCTCTTCGGAGGTCGGGTGGCTTGTTATTTGTCTGGGCCTGCGACGGCCCAGCCGCGAGCATCCGCCAGCGCGGAAGTTGCCCGAGGCTGAGGTCGGGAGAAGCCCCAACGTCCCCAGAAACCCCTTCCCAGCGGGGCGCAATGCACCCGCAGCAGGGTCGAGGTCGTGGTGCTTGCCCAGTTAGGACCAGGCGCCGGTCAGACCCGCCGGCGAGGTTGAGAGCGTCCTTTCGCCCTCGTCGCGGAGGTCGTCCCTCCACCGTTTAGAAAAGGCCACGTAGTTAAGCTCTGAAAATGTCCGATCTGGGCTCGCCCGGGTGACCCTCGCCGAGGCGGCCGTGGCGCTCGGCTGCTGCGAGAAAACGGTGCTCCGGATGGTCCAGAAGGGGCGGCTCGGCGCGAAGCGGGGGCCGCACGGCGCGTACATGTTCGACCCGGCCGAGGTGGGCCAGCTACCCGCCAGGAAGCGAGGGAGGCCTGCGGCGCTCCCGGACGATGAAGCCTTCGAGCAGCTGCTCGGCCCGGCCCTCGACCAGGACGGCGAGCTGGGAAAGCACCTCCGGCGGACGATCGCGAACCCCAGCTACGACCCGACGCTGTTCCGCTATCTCAAGTTCCACCGCCTCCAGCTCCAGGGCCGCTCCTGGCGCGAGGCGATGGCGGAGATTGGCGCCGACGAGTACGTGCTGCAGTTTTTCCCGCCCCTCGACCGACTCGACGAGGTCCTCTACGCGCAGGTCGAGCAGCGCAAGCAGCTCGGCCGGAGCGCGGTGCCGCCGGCGATCCTCCCGCGGCGACCCGGGCCGCCTCCTTTGGAGCCGCCGGCGCTGTCGCCCGAGGAGGAGATGCGCTCCTGGCAGCTGCTCGCCGAGGACGAGGACGCGGACCACGACGAGGACACCCTGACAGTCCTGGAGATGATCGTCGCCGGCACGCGGTTCGACATCTCGAACATCGTTCACGCCCACCGCCTCGAGCGCCTCGGCTATGGCGCGACCCAGATCGGCCTCTACCTGCGTGTGAATCGCCGCTGGGTCTACCGGCTGCTCGAGCGGGACTTCTGCGAGGAGCTCCGGATCTCGCTTCGAAAGAAGCGGTCAGAGAGAGACCGCGAGCTCGAGCTCGACCGCCGCCGGCAGGCCCGGCGCGACGTGCGCGCCTTCCGGGGCTTCGGCGACGAGCTCGACGAGAACTACATGCCGCCTGAGCCTGGAGTTGAAAGCCTCGATGCCCGCCTGGAGCGAGCGGAGCAGTCGCGGTGGCGATATGAGGACCCCTACACCGGAGAGCTCCTCGAGGAACTGGTCGAGTCGGACGAGGCGCTCGACGCCCTGTGGGGCGAGGAGTTCTAGGCCTCGGCGGCGAGAAGGCGGGCTACGGTGGCGACGCCCACCCCGAGCTCCTTGGCAGCCGCTCGCCTCGAGGTCTCACCGGAGTGGATGCGCGCCGAGACCTCAGCCCACCGCCGGCGGAACCCCTTCCGGTCGATCGCCGCGGGCCGGCCGATCCGGACGCCCTCCC
Organism: bacterium; assembly: GCA_004299235.1. NCBI lineage: Bacteria > bacterium. The sequence continues at coordinate 3,578 of SCQL01000037.1, read as the reverse complement.
TGGCGGCTCGGTCCATGCCGGCCTTGACTCTCTCGGCCAGGACCGCGCGCTCGAGCTGGGCGTAGGCCGCGGTGATGTGGAAGAGAGCCTCGCCGAACGGGCTGGTTGTGTCCAGCCAGGGCTCCGAGTAGGAGCGGATGCCGATCCTCCAGTGCCGCAGCTGCTCAAGCGTGTTCGCCGCGTCGAGCACCGACCGGAAGGCGCGGTCGATCCTCCATACCAGGACCAGGTCGAACTGCCGTCGCGCGGCGCCGGCGAGAAGCTGCCTCCAGGCCTTCCTCGCGGCCTGGTCGCCGGCGGGGGCGCGGTCGACGAATTCCTGCGCGACCTGCCACCCCTGCGCTGCCACGTAGGCGCGCAGCGGCTCCATCTGCGTCTCGGGATTCTGGTCCTTGTCGCGGGTGCTCACCCGCGCGTAGACGGCGACCCTCAACGAACCGTCCGGGACGCCGCGATTCCCTCGAGCTCTCCTGCCAACTGCTCGTGGAGATCCGCGATTCGATGGAGCTGGTCGGGCGTCAGAAACCGGTGCCGCTCCACCTCCCGGGCGACAGCCGCCACCGCCCGAGCGCGGGAGGCCTCCTCCTTGAGTACCGCGGGCGTCAGCTCCTCAATCTGGAGCGTCATCACTTCCTCCTTTCGCCTCGAGGGCGACCATTCGGGCGAGTTTCATTCGGCCGCGATGCCCAAGCAGCGGCAGGCTTTCGGGCAGACCCTGCTCACGGCGCCGAGCCGCTGCCTTCTTGTGCGCGTCACTGCAAAACCGCCTCCGCCGACCCCCCTGGAGGCCGACTGGGGCCAGCTCGGCGCCACAGAAGGCGCACTTCCGGGGCTCAGTTGGGCTCAACTCGTTCCGTCCCGCACTACGATGGCCCAAGTCGGCTCAAAAAGCAAGGCCCGGTGTCATTGGACGTGACGAGCTACTGGAGGGGCGGTTTTGTGGGTCGTGAGCCCAAGAAGTTCTGTTAAAGCGGTTAAGGCTGTGCAGTGCTGTTGAGGCGTGTCAGCGCAGTACCCGAAAACCGGCTTCCATGGCCTCCTAGCGCCTTGGAAACGCGCTCGGCCGAGGCGTTTTGGGGTCTCCGGGCGCGCCATCGCCACGTTTTGCGGCCCGCCGGCGCGCGGCGTCCGGATTCCAGTCCTCCGGGAGGCCCCGGTGCCGACGGTAGCGGGCCGCTTGCCGGCAGGTCGAGTCGCAGAAACGCCGCTCCTCACCGTGGCGCCGTGACGACGGCAGGGGCGACCCACAGTGAGCGCAGCGGCTCACGCCAGACGGCGCTGTCTGAAGACCGGCGGCTTTAGCCGGCGGCCGCCGAGCGCGGCGACCTGGTCGTCGGCGATGTGCCATTCGTTGAGCCAGACGTCTTCCGCGTCGCTCGCCGCCACCACGAGGCCCCGGTAGTCCCAGTGCCCTGTGCCCTGGACGACCGCGACTTTCAGGCGGTTGGCCCAGCCGCCCGTCATCGCCGGGTTGGCCACCCAGTTCACCGCGCCCAACTCCTCGAGCTTCCCCATCAGCGTCGAGTCGGGGTCCAGCGGCACCAGGTCGGCCAGGGCCCGGCGCCACTGCTCCCAGCGCGCACGCTGCTTCTTTTTTTCCGCTTGCGCCTGCCGCGTTCGGAGCGCCGAGTCCCGCCGCTCGCGTTCGCGCATCGCGCGCAACTGCTGCGCCCGCTGGGCCGCTTCCGTCCGTTGGCGGTCGAAGTCTTGGCGCCAAGCTCGAGCCTCCTGCAGCCAGTGCTCCGCCGTCTGCCACGCCAGAGCGAGTGTCTCCCTGCTGCGCGCCCCGCGGACCTCTCGCGCAGCTGAGGCGAGGCCGACCATCAGCGCCCGGGCCTGCGGATTGCGGCTGTGCCCGAGCGCGGTCCGGGCCTCGACGAGTAGCGCGGCGAGACGTTCTCGCTCGGCTTCGAACTTGATCCGTGCCTCGGCCTCCCGGCGCTCCGCGTCGAGCTTCGCAACGCGTCGCGCCTCCACCTCCGCCTGTGCAGCAGCAGGATCTGGGCCCAGCGGACCGCGGCCGCCGAGCTCCCGGCTGACGCGGCTTGCGAACCCGGGCACGGCATGGCCGACAGTTGCCGAGCACGTCAGGTAGTCCAGGGCGGTCGCGTGCGCAGCCCGACGCAAGTCGTTATCGGCCTGGAGCGCGGCACGTCCGAGCGCGAGCCGGCTCAAGGCCTCGACGTCGCACAACTGCCACCCCTCCTGAGTCAGCCCCTGCCGGAGATCGTCCCGGAGTTCTTTCCGCTCCTCATCCGGAAGCTCCTGAGCCGGCGGCCTGAGGTGGTCGAGATCCAATCGAGGAATCGCGACGCGGCGATAGAGCCGCCGCATCGCCTCGTCGATGTCATCCAACAGCCCCGTCAGCGCTCCCGTATCGAGCACCACTGAGCGCCGGACATAGGCCTGGTTGAGAACGGCCAAGCCCTCGGGGCCGGTGTTGAGACAGACCATCACGCTCGGCCGAATCTCGACCCGGGCGCCCTCCAGCTCCGTCGCGACGTAGCCCATGAGCAGCTGCCCGGCCGCCTTCCTCACATCGGGCTCGGCCTTGTCCCACTCATCGAAGCAGACGTAGGCGTTCCGGAGAATCGCCGGCTGCTCCACCGTGAAGCCGTCGGCCCTTTGGACTCGACGCGCGAAGACCGAGCCAGGCGTTTCGTCGGGCAGCATCCGGAGAGTCCCGAGCTCGTCCCAGCCGAAGATTCGGCACGGCAACCTCGCGAGCGACGTCTTACCGGTCTGAGTCGGCCCGCAGCAGATGAAGCCGCCCCACCCATCCGTGTAGTGGACCGCCAGGTGATGGCGGGCGACGATGCCAGAGAGGAGCAGCCGAGCGAAGGCCTGCTGAGCCTCCGAGGGAAAGCACGCGATCGCTTCGCCGAGCTGCTGGCCGACGTCGACGCCGGGGATGCCGGCGCCGGCTTCTGTCCGGCCGGCGATCGTCGCGAACACCCGGCCGCGCTGACCTTCTCTTGCGACGAGACGCCTGCTGATCAGGCGGTCGATGGCTGCGCGACACGTCCTTTCGGGGAGATGGACACGGGCCGCAAGCTCCACCGTCACCAGGCCCTGGTCACCAGCTCCAACCAACGCCTCGAGGACGTGCAGGTCGTTCTCGCGGGCCTGCTCGCTGCTTCTCTGGCCGAGAGTCATCCCGGCCTCAACTCGCCTGCCGCTGGGTGTGCCGCTCGATCCTGGCCACGCTGCCGCTCAGGCGCTCGCCGCCGGCGCCGGGACTCGCGGCCGAATACAGGCGAGCTTGCCGATCAGCCGCAATTTCGGCCCCAAGGGCAACACCGGTGCTGGGATGTTCAGTTCGCGCGGGGCGACCGCCACCGATCACATCCACGCCGAAGGCGGGACGATGCCAGAGCGCTTTCGCGGGCTCACTCGATCGACACTGTCCAGGCGGGCGCCGGCGACGCGTCCCGTTCGAAATCGCGCGACTTCGAGTGGGACCTGTAGCCCGCACCAGCCCCGGCTTTCCGCCGTCCCTGGGCGGCCAGGTCGAGAGCATCAGCGTCCCTCGCCCGCATCGGGTTCTCGTCCCTCGAGGACGACGATGTTCGGCTCCG
>SCQL01000036.1 GCA_004299235.1 bacterium | reverse complement strand
TTCCGGCCTGACCGTCCTGCTCACCGAGCACGACATGAGCGTGGTCTTCGGCCTGGCGCAGCACTTGACGGTGGTCGCCGCCGGCCGGGTCCTGGCCACCGGGGAACCGGAGGAGGTCCGTGCGCGTGCCGACGTGCGCGATGTCTACCTGGGACACGGCGATGACGGACACGGCGATGACGGACACGGCGATGACGGCGACTGAGCCCGCACCTGCGGCGCGGCGCAGATCGCCCGCGGAACTGCGGATCGAGGGCCTGCACGCGTACTACGGTTCCGCGCACGTGCTGTTCGGCCTCGAACTGACCGTCCCTGCTGGCTCCACCGTCGCCCTGCTGGGCCGCAACGGGGCAGGCAAGACGACCCTGATGCGGTCGGTGACCAACGCCGGGGTGCGGACCACGGGCAGCATCCGGTACGGCGCGCGGGAACTGCGCGAAACCGCGCCGTTCCGGATCGCGCGCATGGGCGTCCAACTCGTGCCCGAGGACCGGCGCATCCTCACCTCGCTCACCGTGCGGCAGAACCTCGAACTGGCGGCGGCCGCAGCCGGACGGGCGACCGGTGGGCGTTCGCTCGCCGGGCTGACCCGTACCTTCCCGATCCTGCAGTCGCTGCTGGACCGCCCCGGCTACGCGCTCAGCGGGGGGGAGCAGCAACTCGTCGCCATCGCCCGGGCCATGGCCACCGACCCGAGCCTGCTCTTGCTCGACGAACCCTCCGAGGGTCTGGCGCCGCTCGTCGTCGCGCAGGTGGGCGAGGCGATCCGCCGCATCCAGCGCGAGTTCTCGGTCTCGGTCCTGCTCGCCGAACAGAACACGGGTTTCGCGCTGGCCCTGGCCGACTCGGTGTGCCTGATCGACGCCGGGGCGCTCGTCTGGAACGGTCCCGCATCGGCGTTCGCGGAGCAGCACGAACTGCAACGGCGGTTCCTCGCGGTCTGACCCGGCCGCCCGACGACCGAGATACAACGGTTATCCGCGAGCTATGGCGGGACCAATCCCCCCGTGCTTAGAGCGACCGGCAATTGGATCATTTGAGTCGGCGTGTGGTGGGCCGTTGGGGCCAGCGGTAGTGGCTGCGGGCGGTGTTGATCAGCCGGTGGACGACGGTGAGCGTGGCGGCGAGGAATAGGTAGAACTCGACGATGCGGCGTTGTTTGTCGGTGCTGCGGCGCAGTTTGCCGTACCCGTTCATCCAGGAGTGGCAGCGTTCGACGACCCATCGTTTTCCGACTTGGATCGGTGATGGCTTGCCCTTGGTCGCGATCCGGTACTGGTAGCCGAGGCTGTGCAGCAGGTCGCGGGTCTTGCCCGAGTCGTACCCGGCGTCCAGGTGCACGCAGGCGCCCTCGGGCAGTGGGCCGACCGCGTCCGGGACTGCGGCCAGGGTGGGTTCGAGCAGCGGCGAGTCGTGGGCGTTCGCTCCGGCGGCGACCAGGTGCAGCGGTAGCCCGGCACCGTCGGTGACGACCGAGCGTTTCGTGCCCTGCTTGCCGCGGTCGACCGGGGAACGACCGGATACCTCGCCGCCACAAGGGGATTTGGTGATCGATCCGTCCACGGACAGGTCGTCCAGTTCCAGGCCGATCATCCGCTCGTACCCGCTCAGCGCGGTCCGCAGCAGGTCGCGGGTGACGCCTCGCTCGGCCCAGTCAGCGAGGCGGCGCCGGATCGTGCGATCCGAACAGCCCGGCACTGCGACCCGCTCGTAGCCGCTGCCGTGGACCAGCGCCGCGATCACGCAGTCGAACACGACCCGGTCATCGACACGGTGCCGATGGCAACCCAACGGGTGAGCCGGGTCGAACTCGGGGCGCTCCGCCGTGCCGATCAGCGCGGCGAACTCGACCCAGACCGGTTCGATCAGGGATGCTGGGATGACGGGCACGGGCCCTCCACAGGTGATCGTTTGGACATCGCAATCCGATGATCACGCCGCGGGCCCGTGCCCTACCCGATAGACACGCCAATCACACCAGCCCCATCAGCACCAATTGCCGGTCGCTCT
>SCQL01000035.1 GCA_004299235.1 bacterium | reverse complement strand
GAGGTGCGGGCGCGGTTCGAACCGCGCCCGCCGCTGAACCTCGCGCTCACGCTCGGACCGATCGGGCGCGGCGCATGGCTGCGTCTCGAAAACGCCGAGGCCTGGCGCGCCACGCTGACGCCGGAAGGCCCGGCGACCCTTCATCTGCGCCACGGCGGAAGCGCCGTCGACGTCGAGGCGTGGGGCCCGGGCGGTGCATGGGCCGCCGCCAACGCGCCGGCGCTTTGCGGTGAGGAGGACGACGACAGCGCCTTCTTCCCGGGCCACCCGCTGCTCGCCCAGCTCCGCCACCGGCACCCCGGCCTGCGCCTGCCGAAGACACGATCAGTGTTCGAGGCGCTGGTCCCGGCGGTGCTGGCTCAGAAGGTCACGAGCGTCGAGGCCAAGGCCGGGTATCGCGCGCTCGTCGGCGCCCTGGGCGAACCCGCGCCTGGGCCGGTCCGCCTCACGGTGCCGCCGGCTCCGCAAGTCCTTGCGCGCACCCCGTACTGGACCTTTCACCGGTTCGGGATCGAGCGCAGGCGTGCCGAGGTGATCATCCGCGCGGCACGCAGCGCCAACCGGCTCGAAGAAACCGTGGCCATGGACCTCCCGAGGGCATACCGCCGGCTGGAGGCCTTCCCCGGGATCGGTCCGTGGACGGCGGCCAAGGTCGCGCTGGTGGCGCTGGGCGACCCCGATGCCGTGCCCGTGGGCGACTACAACCTCCCGCACAGCGTGGGCTATGCGTTGGAAGGCACCCCGCGGTCGAGCGACGAGCGGATGCTGGAGCTGCTCGAGCCTTACCGGGGCCATCGAGCGCGCGTCATTCGCCTGATCACCGTCGCGGGCATCGGTGCGCCGCGGTTCGGCCCCCGGCAACCGCTCCGAGACATCGTTCACAGCTGAGGCCTCGGGCCTCAGCCGTCGAGCTTCTCTTCGACCAGGGATATGAGCTCGCGCATCCCCGCGCCGTCAAAGATCAGGCGCGCGCCCGCGGCCTTGAACAGTTCGGGCAGGGGGCGGGTGGCGCCAAGTGACAGCGCCTCGCGGTATCTCCGAACCGCATCGCCACGATCGCGCAGGCTGTTGCGCCATACCTGCAGCGCGCCCAGCTGCGCGATCCCGTACTCGATGTAATAGAAGGGGCTAGAGAAAAGGTGCGGCTGCTGGTACCAGCGAGCGATTCGCTCGGCGTCAAGACCGGCCCAGTCGACCGAGCCGCCTTCGAATCGCCGGCGCAGTTCCAGCCACTTGGCGTCGCGCGCGGCGGCATCGCGACCTCCATCGTGCAGATAGATCCAATGCTGGAACGCGTCGACCGAAGCGCAGTGGGGGAAGAACAGCACGATCCCCTCCAGCAGCTCAGATTGTGACCGGCGCGCGTCATCTTCCGTGTAATAGCCGCCGCTGGCCCTGTCGATGTATGGCGCCGCCAGCAGCTCCATCGACATCGACGCGACCTCGGCCATCTCGGATCCAGGGTGTCGCTGAAACAGGAGCGGAAGGCGCGCCGCCTCGAAGGCATGGAAGGCATGGCCCGATTCGTGCAGCAGCGTTCTCACGTCGCCGTCGATGCCAACGGCATTCATGAAGATGAGCGGCATCTTCCTGAACGCCAAGGTCTGGCAGTACCCGCCGGGGGCCTTGCCCTTTCGGTTCTCGAGATCGAGCAGTTTCGCGTCGGCCATGCTCTGGTAGTAGCCGCGAAACTCCGGGTCGACATGCCCGAAGACGCCGGCCGCGCGGTCGATGAAGGTGCCGATGTCGTCGAACGGCGCGAGCGCCGGCCGGCCTTCAGGATCGACCGCGAGGTCCCACGGCCTGAGCTCATCCAGCCGCATCCGGCGCCGTCGCCGGTCCATGATTCGCTCCACCGCCGGCAGCACGGCGGTCTCCACGGCTTCGTGGAACCGCAGGCAGTCATCCGGTGTGTAATCGAAACGATTCTTCTCGCGATGCGCATAGTCGCGGAAGTTTGGGAACCCCGCATTCCACGCCACCTGCTGGCGCAGGTCGTACATGCGGTCGAAGATGCCGGCCAGTACCTCACGCTGCTCGATGTACGGCTTGGCTCGCAGCCTGAAGGCGCGCTCGCGAACCTCGCGGTCTCCGGCCTGAAGAAACGGGAGGAGTTGAGCCGGCGTCTTCTCCTCGCCTGCCCACTCGACGGTCAGCGCGCCATTGATCTTTGACCACTGCGTGCCGAGCGTCGCGAGCTCGGCGAAGAGGGGCACATTGGCCTCGCTGAACAGCTGCATCTGATTCTGGAATCGCCGCACGACCATTTCCAGGCCGGGACGTACATAGCCCAGCTCGACCAGGCGTCTTTGGAGCCGCACGCGCTGCTCCTGAGCCTGGGGCGAGATCTGGGTCCCAAAGCGAAGGTGTGCCGACTCACGCCCCGGGTCCGTGGTGTCACACGAGTAGGCGAAGCTCGCGAGGGCGCCAGCCTCCGACAGCAGCGACTCGACGCGCGACCAGTCGGCAAGCCAGGCTTCCACGTTGTCGTGATCGAGCGGCCGCTCGGCCAGCTCCTCGTAATAGGGACGCACGTCCTCCCAGCTCGCGTTCTCGAACGCATCGGGAGAATCCGGAATTGCCTTCACCACACCTCACCCTCCGATTGCCATCGCCACGCCTGCGGGGCGCCTCATGGTACAGAGGGCCCCGCCCAGCGCCGGGCGCCCGGCTCAGGCCGAAAGCACGGTGTCGACCGCGCGCCAGCAATACCACGCGGCGACGGTGCGGTAGGGGCGAAAGCGATCGCCTTCGGCCTCCAGGAGGCGCGGCGTAAGCAGGTCTTCGAGCTTGTGCGCCAGCGCCCAGCCCTTGCGCACGCCGTAGTCGTCCACCGGCCAGACGTCCAGCCGGCGCAGCTGGAAGATCAGGAACATCTCCGCCGTCCAGCGGCCGATGCCCCTGACCTGCACCAACCGGGCCACCAGCTCGTCGTCCGCCAGCGAATCCACGTCGTCGAGAGGAACCGTTCCATCGCCCACCTTCCGTGCCAGATCGGTGATCGCGGCGGCCTTGGAGCCGCTGACGCCCGCCGAGCGCATCGCTCCTTCGGGCAGCGCCAGCACCGCGGTGGGGGAGAGGCCGTCGCCGAAGAGCTTCAGAAACCGGCCGTGGATCGTCGCCGCGGCGGCTCCAGCCAGCTGCTGATACATGATCGAGCGCACCAGCGCGGCGAAGCTGTCGTCGATGGGATCGCGCAGCTTGGCGGGCCCCACCGCTTTGATGAGCCGCGCCATGGCCGGGTCGCGGCGGGCGACCAGCCGGGTGCCGCGTATCAGCTCCGGCGGCGGATCAGGGCTCAGGCGAACTCGGAGATGAAACTGGCGAACTGGTCAGGCGTCAGCCGGAGCTCATCCTCGCCCAGGTCCTTGAGAGGGCGCTCCGGGATGTGCTCTGTCGTGGCGAAGTCCTCCATCGTCGTGTCGAGGTAGAGCAGCCCGGTCACCAGATGGCCCGCCGAACGTCCCTCTTCGAGCACGTGCATCGCCCCGCGGCGGTCGCTTGGGTCGTGGTCCTCACCCAGCTTCTTGAGCAGGATGTGCGACCCGTCGTGGAGCTCGACATCGCGGATCGTCCCCGGCTCGTAGTCGACGTGGACCTCCTCGTAGAACGGGATGAACGAGACGTCGGCGATCGACTCCTCGTGGTCCTTGACCCAGCTGTAGCTCTTGGTCGACCCGTCGTGGTCGTTGAACGTCACGCAGGGGGAGATGATGTCCAGCACAGCGGTGCCGCGGTGCGCGATGGCGGCCTTGATCAGCGGCACGACCTGCTTGCCGTCGCCGCTGAACGAGCGGGCGACGAAGGAGCAGCCCAAGGTGAGCGCCACGGCGCACGGGTCGATCGGCTGGAAGGTGTTGACCGCGCCCTTCTTCTGCACCGACCCGAGGTCCGCGGTGGCCGAGAACTGACCCTTGGTGAGGCCGTACGTGCCGTTGTCTTCGATGATGTAGGTGCAGTCGATGTTGCGCCTGATCATGTGCATGAACTGGCCGAGCCCGATCGACGCCGTGTCTCCGTCACCCGAGACGCCGAGCATGATCAGCTGGCGGTTGGCAAGCTGGGCACCGGTCGTCAGGGCGGGCATGCGTCCGTGGACGCCGTTGAATCCGTGCGCGGCCTCGACGAAGTACGCGGGGGTCTTCGACGAGCAGCCGATACCTGACATCTTGGCCAGGCGGTGCGGCTCGATGCCCAGCTCGTAAAGCGCCTTGATCAAATGGTTGGTGATCGAGTTGTGGCCGCAGCCCGCGCACAGGGTCGTCGCCGCGCCCTTGTAAGCGTCGCGGGGCAGGCCGATCCGGTTCAGGGTGGCACTCATGCGGGCACGGCCTCCGACTCGAGGAGCGGCTGGGTGATGGCGGCCGCCGGAATGGGCTGGCCGTTGTAGTGGCGGATGGACTTCACTCGATCGACCAGGTGTGCGGGCACCGCCAGGCGGACCAGGTCGTACACCTGGCCGTCTCGGTTTTGCTCGACGACGTATACCCGTTCATGCCGGGAGACGAACTCGACCACCTCGGAGGCCAGAGGCAGTGCGCGCAGGCGCAGGTAGTCCACCGGCCTGTTCGCCGCCGCCAGGCTCTCGCGCGCCTCCACCACCGCCGCATGCGTGGAGCCGAAAGCGATCAGGCCCACGGCCGACCTCGCCGTCTCGTCCACCACGGGGGAGGGCAGCGCGGCGCGCGCGGTCTCCAGCTTGAGCGCCAGCCGATCCATGTTTTGCTGGTACACCTCGGCGCTCTCCGTATAGCGGGCGAACTCGTCGTGCCCGGAACCGCGCGTGAAGTAGCCGGCCGCGGGGTGATCGGTCCCCGGCAGCGTGCGGTATGGCACGCCGTCGCCGTCGACGTCCCGGTAGCGACCCCAGTCGCCGGCGAGGCGCTCGAGGTCGGCTTTGGAGAGGACCTTGCCGCGGTCGAACGGCTTGTCCGGGTACTTGAACTCCGGCGTCATCCACAGGTTCATGCCCAGGTCGAGGTCGGAAAGGACGAACACCGGCGTCTGGAACCGGTCGGCGTGGTCGAACGCGTCCCGAGCGAACTCGTAGCACTCTTCCACCGTCCCGGGCAGCAACACGATGTGCTTGGTGTCGCCGTGCGAAAGCGTGAAGGCGAAGCCGACATCCGCCTGCGAGGTGCGGGTCGGTAGGCCGGTCGACGGCCCGATCCGCTGGATGTCGAAGATCACGACGGGCACCTCGGCGTAGTACGCCAGGCCGGCGAACTCCGCCATCAGCGAGATGCCGGGGCCCGACGTGGAGGTCATTGCGCGCGCGCCCGCCCAGCCCGCGCCGATCGCCATCCCAACCGCCGCCAGCTCGTCTTCCGCCTGTACGACCGAGATGCGCCGCTCGCCCGTCTTGGGGTCGATCCGGAAGCGGTCGGCGTACGCGATGAGGTTCTCGCACAACGAGGACGACGGGGTGATCGGATACCACGCCACGACGGTGACGCCACCCATCAGGGCCCCGATCGCGGCCGCCTGGTTGCCCTCGACAAGGACCCTCCCGTCGACGGCGCCGGTCATCGGCTCGAGCCGGTACGGGTCCTGCTTGGAGAAGTTGTCCTGCCAGTGGTCGAGCCCGATCTTGATCGCGTCGAGGTTCACCTGGACGGCTTTCGGCTTGGACAGGAACTGACGCCTGACGGCGTGCTCGAGCGCCTCCCATGGGATGCCGAGCAGCCCTCCGACCACACCAACGTAGATCATGTTGGCGAGCTGCTTGCGCAGGGTGTCGCTTTGGATCTTCGACTTGGCCAGCTTGGCGAACGGCACCGGGTAGTAGACGACGTCGGAGCGGACGTCAGCCGTGGAGAAAGCCTCCTCGTGGATGACGACGCCGCCGCGACGCACCGTCTTCAGGTCCTCGCGCCAGGTCGCGACGTTGAAGGCGACCAAGATGTCGACCTTGTCCGAGCGGGCCATGTGCCCTTCCGGCGTCACCCGAAGCTGGTACCAGGTGGGCAGGCCTTCGATGTTCGAGGGAAAGACGTTCTTGGGCGCGACGGGGATCCCCATGTGAAAGATCGCCCGAGTCAACACCAGGTTCGCCGTCTGGCTTCCGGAACCGTTGACGGTGGCGGCCTGGATGGTGAGGTCGTTGATGATCTGCTCGGTCAATTCGTCTCTAATGCCCTCTCCCAATCAGGGGAGAGGAGGGCGATTTCTTCACTTGTGGCGAGGGATTAAGAATCTTACGCGCCTGCAAGAATCGACCCCGATTCCTTACAGTCCTCATTCTGTGAGAGTCGCCATTCCGAAGGAACGTGCTCAGGACGAACATCGGGTGGCGCTCGTCCCCGACACCGCGGCCAAGCTCATCGCCGCCCACCTGCAGGTCAGCGTCGAGACCGGCGCCGGTGCCTCGGCGTTCATCGCCGACGAAGTCTATGAGCAAGCCGGGGTCGAGGTCGTCGAGGGCGCGCCCTCGCTGCTGCGGAAGGCGGACGCCGTCCTCAAGGTGCAGGCACCGGCCGCCGCGGAAGTCGACCTGCTCAAGCCGGGATCCGTCCTGATCAGCTTCCTGCAGCCCGCCACGCAGGGCGACGTCGTCAAAGCGCTGGCCGGCCGCGGCGTCACCGCGTTCAGCTTGGAACTGCTGCCGCGCATCTCGCGCGCCCAGTCGATGGATGCGCTGTCGTCCCAGGCTTCAGCCGCCGGCTACAAGGCGGTGCTGATGGCGGCTGAGCGGTTGGGCAAGTTCTTTCCGATGATGATGACCGCCGCCGGCACGGTTGCTCCCGCGCGGGTGCTGGTCATGGGCGCGGGCGTCGCGGGCCTGCAGGCGATCGCGACCGCGCGCCGCCTCGGCGCGGTGGTTTCCGCGTACGACGTGCGCCCGGCCGTCAAAGAGGAGGTGCAGTCGTTGGGCGCGACCTTCATCGCACTGCCGCTCGAGACGCAGGAGGGCGAGGGCGGTTATGCCCGCGAGCAGTCGGAAGAGTTCCTCGGCAAGCAGCGAGAGCTGATCGGCGAGCACGTCGCCAAGTCCGACGTGGTCATCACAACCGCGGCCGTTCCCGGCCGCCGGGCGCCCCTCCTGGTCACCGGGGAGATGGTCAAGGCCATGCGCCCGGGGTCGGTGATCGTCGACCTCGCCGCGGAGACCGGCGGCAACGTGGAGCTGACTCAGGCGGGAAAGGACGTCGACGTCGCGGGAGTCACCATCATCGGCACGCGCAACGTGCCTTCGACGATGCCCCTGCACACCAGCCAGCTGTTCGCCCGCAACGTCGCCAACCTCCTGCTGCACCTGGTCAAGGACGGCGCGATCGCGCTCGACTTCAACGACGAGATCACCAAGGGCAGCTGCGTCACCCACGGCGGCGAGATCGTCAACGAGCGGGCCAGGCAGCTGGTCGGAACAACGTCGTGACCAACGAGCTCCTCAACGAGGTGACCTTCTTCGTCCTGGCGATCTTCGTCGGCATCGAGGTCATCTCCAAGGTGCCGACGATCCTGCACACCCCGCTGATGTCCGGGACGAACGCCATCCACGGCATCATCCTGGTGGGCGCGATCGTGATCGCGTCCGGCGCCAGCTCTCCGGTCACGATCGTCCTCGGCCTGGTCGCGGTGATCCTCGCCACCACCAACGTCGTCGGCGGCTTCGTCGTCACCGACCGGATGCTGGAAATGTTCAAGGGCCGCCAATCGCCCAAGCCGGCCCCGCAAACCCCTCCCGCCAAATGACCGCGGAGTCGCGGCAGGAGGTCGACCTGTGAATCTCGCCATCACGCTCGCCTACCTGGTGGCGGCGGTGCTCTTCATCCTCGGCCTGAAGCAGCTGAGCTCGCCCAAGGGCGCCCGCAACGGGAACTTCACGGCCGCGGTGGGCATGGTAATCGCCCTCGGCGCCACGATCCCGCTGCTCCACTTCACGACCACCGGGCTGGTCGTCATCGCGATCGGCGTGCTGATCGGCGCGATCGTCGGCAGCGTCGGGGCCCGCATGGTGAAGATGACCGCCATCCCGCAGATGGTCGCCCTCTTCAACGGCGTGGGCGGCGGGGCGGCGGCGCTCGTCGCGGTCGCGGAGCTGCTCGGTTTCGGCGTCCACCCGGCCTTCTCCGAAGCGTTCCCCAGCGTCTTCAGCATCGTCATCGGCTCGGTGTCATTCGCGGGCAGCATGGTGGCCTTCGCCAAGCTCCAGGAGCTCATGACCGGCACCCCCATCACCTATCCCGGCCAGCAGCTCGTGAACGGCCTGCTCGCCGCCGCGATCGTCGGCTTCGTCATCGCCGTCCTGGCCATCGCCTCCATCCCGTTCTCCTTCCTGTCCCTGATGGTCCTCGCCCTGGTGCTTGGCGTGGCTTTCGTGCTGCCGATCGGTGGCGCCGACATGCCGGTCGTGATCTCCCTGCTGAACGCGTTCACCGGCCTTGCCGTGGCCGCCAGCGGTTTCACGCTCAACAACTTCGCGCTCATCGTCGCGGGCACGCTGGTCGGCGCCTCCGGCAGCCTCCTGACCAAGCTCATGAGCGACGCCATGGGCCGCTCGCTCGCCAACGTGCTGTTCGGCGCCTTCGGCCAGACGCACGCCGGCGCCGCCGTCGCGGCCGGCAAGGAGGGTCGCAGCGTGCGCTCAGGGTCGGCCGAGGACATCGGCACGCTGCTGGCCTACTCGCGGCGCGTGATCATCGTCCCGGGTTACGGCCTGGCGGTCGCCCAGGCGCAGCATGCCGCGCGGGAGCTGGCGGAGCTGCTGGAGAAGCGCGGCGTCGAGGTGGCGTACGCGATCCATCCCGTCGCCGGCCGCATGCCCGGTCACATGAACGTTCTCCTCGCCGAGGCCAATGTGCCTTACGAGCAGCTCAAGGAGATGGATCAGATCAACGACGAGTTCAAGAACGCGGACGTGGCGTTGATCGTCGGCGCCAACGACGTCGTCAACCCATCGGCGCGCAATGCACCGGGCAGCCCGATCTACGGCATGCCGATTCTCAACGCCGACCAGGCCAAGAACATCATTTTCATGAAGCGTTCGATGCGGCCGGGATTCGCGGGCATCGACAACGACCTCATGTACGACCCGAAGACGGTCATGTTCTTCGGCGACGCCAAGGACTCGCTGACGAAGCTGGTGAGCGCGATCAAGGCTGCGTAAAGAAAGCGAGCCTCCCGCCAAGTGGTAGGAGGCTCGCGCCGCGAAGAGGGTGTGGTGGTGCGAATGGTAGGCGGTGATCTGACAGTTGGTTAGTGGCCGGGCCACAAAGTCCAGGCCCAGCGGTTGTGCTCCCTGCCGTGCCGCCAATGGGCGGTCAGGACGGGCAGGGTGTGAGACCATCGAGACGTGATGGCCGGCGAGCTGACGCCCGTACCGGTCGAACCCAAATCGGCAAGCCGGGAATTCTGGGCGCGCTATCACGCCTACCGCCGCGTGCGGCAGATGGAAACGCGCCCCGACGATCCGATCCGGCCCGACCGTCTGGAAGAGGCGCGCATGAAGCGCGACAGCCCTTTCGACTTCGAGTACCGGTACGAGATCGCGCGAGACGGCGTGGCCCTGAGCTGGTTCACAGCTGAAACCATGAGGCCGGGGGCTCCGGGCTACGACTCCAACCGGCACCTGTTCGCGGCGGATTGGTCGGTGCATCCTGAGCATCGCCGGCGGGGCCTCGGGGCATCATGGGTGCCGCTTGTCCTTGAGCTGATGGATCGGCATGGCTGCACGGTGCTGACCCTGGCTTCGGAAGAGGAATCCGGCCATGCGTTCATGAAGTGGCTGAGGGCCGAGGCGAAGTTCCAGGGGGCGGAGAACAGGCTCGACCTCGCCGGCGTTGACTGGGGCATGGTCCGGCGGTGGATCGATGAGGGCGCCAGGCGCTCGCCCCAGACCCGCCTCGAGATTTACGACGGTCATCTGCCGGAGGCGATGTGGTCCGACTTCACGCTTCAGCTCAGCGGCCTTCTGAACACCGTGCCTTTCGAAAATCTCGACCACGGCGAGATCGTGATCACGCCCGACCATATGCGCGACTGGTATGCCCGGCTGGACCTTGGTGACGAGTGTCAGCACACGGTGATCGCGCGCGAGCCGGATGGCGTCATCGCCGGCATGACGGACGTGCTTTGGAGGCCGCATCGGCCGGCGATCATCGATCAGCAGTTCACCGGCGTGCGGCCGGACGCGCGCGGCCGCGGCATCGGCAAATGGATCAAGGCCGCGATGCTTGCGCACCTTCGTGAGCTCTACCCAGACGCTCGGTGGGTCGCCACGGACAACGCCGGCTCGAATGCGCCGATGCTGGCCATCAACAAGAAGCTCGGCTTCAAGCAGTTCAGGGCCGGCACCGAATATCAGATGAGCCGCGACGCGCTGGCGGCTCGGGTGGAGCAGCTCGGGGCGAAGGCCTAGCTGATCACGCGCGCCGGCTGCGCTGAATGCTGCGCACGAGCAGGATGATCCCGATAACGATGAGCAACGCCGGCAGCGCAGCCTTGCCGAAGGCCCCGTAATCCAACCCGCTGATTCCGAGGATGGATTCGAACAGGACGAATCCGATCAGGAAGATCAGCGCGCCGACGAACATCAGGGAGCGCCCGCGCCGCAACCTCGAGACGTCGCGGTCGCGAAGGGCTTGCAGATACATGCCCAGGCCGACGCCGCCGGGCGCGATGAGGGCCCAGGCGAATGCCCAGCTCGGCCAGTCGCCGGAACTGCTCTGATAGGCGAGCACGAGCCCGAGCATCGTGACGATGCCGCCCGGAATCGATGCCCCCGCGCCGCCCCTGAGGAACCCGACCACCAGCAGGGTGAGGCCCGGGATGATCACGAACAGCGGCCAGCCGTAGGTGCTCAGGTCGATGCCGAACATGACGATGGCCAGAGCGAAGATGCCCACGACGACGAGCACCACCCCGAGGGCGGCGCTGGAGCCCCCCCGGCGCGGTCGTGCTGGCGGTGGTGCGGGCACGGCCACCGGCTGCGGCTCCGCGGCGACGAAGGGAGGCGGCGCTTGGGGGGGCGGGGCGGAGGTTGCCACGGCATCGCCCTCGGCCGGCGGTTCGGTGGCTTGCGATATCGGCGCGACCGGCTCGCCGGCCTCCGCCGGCGGTTCCGCACCCTCGGCGGGCTTGCCGGGCCTGGAGGCGAATATGTCCGGACTGCCCGCGAGCCAATCCGGGCTGACGTGCGCCATGTCCTCTTTCACGGCGCTGTCGTCATCGGTGGCGGTCGTGTCTTCGATCGCGGGCGGCTGGCCTGTGCCGGCCGGGGTGCGGCCCAGGCCGGCGCGCTTCCTCTTGCTCATCACGCCACAGATTAACCGGCAATGCCGGCGTAGCTTGCGGTTGGTTACAAGCCGGATCTGAACATCGGATTCACCGGGCCGTGCCCGTGGCCGAGCTCGAGTGAGCGCTCGATCGCTCCGCTGATGAACCCCTTGGCCTCGCGTACGGCGACGAGCGGATCGAGCCCCCTCGCCAGGCCGGCGGCGATCGCGGCGGAAAAGACGCACCCGCTGCCATGCGTGTTCGAGGTGGAGATGCGCGCGGCCGGAAGCTCCACCAGCTGGGCGCCGTCCCAGTAGACGTCCGTCGCTTCCGCATCCGCATGGCCGCCCTTGACCACCGCCACGCGAGGGCCGAGCGCCACCAGGTCGCGCGCCGCCTGGCGACGCTCGGCCAGGGTGCGAATCGTGCGGCCGAGAAGCACCTCCGCCTCTGGGAGATTGGGCGTGATCACAGCGGCCAGTGGGAGCAGGCGGGTGCGCAGCGCGTCGACCGCATCGTCGCGCAGCAGCCTGGCGCCGCCTTTCGCCACCATCACGGGGTCGACGACGAGGGCGCGGATGCCGTGCTCCTCGATCGCGCGAGCCACCGTCTCGATGATCTGCGAGCTCGCCAGCATGCCCGTTTTGGCGGCTTGAACGCCGATGTCCTCGACCACGGCCGCGATCTGAGCGCGAATCAACCCGGCGGGAAGCTCAAAGATCTCGGTGACGGTGACGGTGTTCTGCGCGGTGATCGCCGTGATCGCGGACGTTCCGTGCACGCCCAGGGCCGCGAACGTCTTGAGGTCGGCCTGAATGCCGGCGCCGCCACCCGAGTCGGAACCGGCGATGGTGAGGGCGACCGGGAGCTTCACGGCCGCACGCGGCCTTCCCCGAACCGGATGCGGCGGCCGCCCCAATACAGCGCGGCGGCCACGGCGATGCTCATGACGCCGCTGACGTCGGCGCCATGCAGGCCGGCGATCAGTCCCTCGTTGAAAAAGCTCGGCTTCGCGACCAGGTTGCTGAACAGGTTGTCGTAGTTGACGAACAGCAGGCTGACGGCCGTCCCGGCCAGCCAGGCGGCCAGCCCGAGCCCAAGCCGTGCCCGGCCTTCGAAAACAAAGAAGCTCAGCAGCACGACCGCCGCCCAGGCGGGCGCCCACAGGTACGTGAGGATCAGAAAATCCTCGTAGGCGAGGTGAAAGTCGCTCACGAGCACCGCGTACGCGGCCAGCGCGGTGCCGAGGACGCCGCAGCCCAGGGCGGTCTGCCAGCGCTCGAGCTTGATCCCCATCGCGAGTGAGACCAGGCCGGCGGTGTACACGTCCAGGTAGTTGGCCCAGATCTCGCCCACGACGACGAAGATGAAAAACGGGATGGCGACCCAGGCCGGTGCGTGGGCGCTGATCACCGCGAGCACGCCCTGGTCGGCGGCGAGCTTGGCGTCGATCGTCGGCAGCAGCAGGCCGAACAGTCCGAGCAGGACCATCGGCAGCGTGACTCCGACCACCGGCCACAAGGTCACCGACCTCGCCGGGCTCGATGCCGGCAGGTAGCGCGAATAATCGCTGGCGAACGGGTACCAGGACGCGACCAGCGCGAAGCAGGTCATGAAGCCGAGCACGAAGGCGCCCGGCAGGTCTGCGCCTGATGCGGTCGGTCCCTGGCCCCAGTGGAACTGCGGCGCGAGGAAGACGAACAGCGCGGCCGACAGCACCGCGAAAATGACGGCGCCGTAGGTTTCCAAGACCTTGATGGTCTGGTGGCCGAAGATCGCCACCGCGACGCTGACCGCGGCGATCAGGATCACCAGCCCGAAGGTGACGAGCCGGTTGCCGCCGCCGAAGAGCTGCGCCCCGGCCTGCGCCGCGATCACGCAATCGACCGCGAACCAGCCGATGGCCAGGAACAGGGTGAGCGCCGCCCCGAGATAGGAACCGCGACGGCCGAAGATGCTGCGCGTGAAGATGATCTGCGGCAGCCCCGACCGCGGCCCGGTGTTGCTGAGCAGGCCCAAGATCACGGCCGCGGCGACGGTGCCCAGCGCGGCGGCCAAAAGGCCGTCCCACACGCCCAGTCCGTAATAGGTCGTCAGCAGGCTGGCGGTGAAAAGGCTGGCGTAGTTGACGAACGCTCCGGCCCAGAGGAATGCGAGCTCACGCGGCGCGCCGTGCCGCTCGGCGGCCGGGATGGCGTCGATGCCGCGGCTCTCGACCTTGCCGAAGACGTCCGTTGCAATCGCTGGCGTAGCGAAATCGCTCATCGTTCTCCCTCCGCTGGCATTACCCAGATCAGGTTCATGCGGTCGGCGCTGCTGGCGCCCTCTCAGCCCGTTACATGCGAGCTCCCGCTGGCAGCCGATGTTACATGGATCCGTCCGCCCAAGGCTCGGCCGAGGGGCCCATGCGTCCTGGGTGCTGCTCCTTTATGAAGCCGTCGCGGCCTCGCGTGCGATTCCATGCGCGCCCCAGCCGTTCAGAGCGTTCATGAATAGGCCGGGCGTTTCCATCATCGGCACATGGCCGACTCCCTCGAGCACCTTGAGCGTCCATTCCGGCCGCCGGCGGGCGAGCTTACGGGCGGCGGCGATCGGAATGAGTCGATCGAGGTCGCCGTGGATCACGAGCGTTGGTGCTGTCACGTGGGCGGCCCGCGCCCAGAAGCGTGGATCCGCCATGCGGAACGCGATCGAGCGCGTCGCCTGCAGGAAGGCCCGGCCGTTCTGGCGTCCCAGGCGCTCTCGCTCACGCGTCAGCTGGACATGCGCCGCGACGACCGCGGGATCGACGCAAGACGGGTCCGCGCAGACCAGGGCGAGCGTCTCGCGCACCAGGCGCTCGGCGCCGAGCTCCCGCGCCCGCCGGTCGAGCAGGGTTTGAGCGAGGCCGGGGATCGACAGCGCAGCCATGACTCCGAGCATGGCCGGCTTGGGCCGCTGGACCCGGACGCCGGGGATCGCGGGGTCGACCAGGACCAGCGTCGTCACCCAGTCCGGGTGGTCGGCAGCTTCGAGGATCGCGATGTGGCCTCCCATCGAGTTGCCCATCAGCACCACCGGCTCGCCGATCACGTTCTCGATGAACGAGTGGACCAGTTCCGCGTTGGCGCCGACCGCCGCGGAGCGCTTGAACAGCGGGGTACGCCCGAAGCCTGCCAGGTCGAGCGCCAGGGCGTGGTGGGTCTTGGCCACCTCGGGCCCGACGGACATCCAGTTGAGAGCGCTGCCGCCAAGCCCGTGGACCATGAGCAGCGGTTTGCCGTCGCCCCCGAAGTCGACGTAGTGAACCGGCCCTTCCAGGTCAACGGTTTTATGGCGCAATGCGTCAATAATAAATGCCCTCTCCCCTTGGGGAGAGGCCCGGTGAGGGGGCCGCCGGAACCGGCAAGCACCAGCTCGCCCCTATTGGGGAGGGGCCGCCGGAACCGGCAAGCACCAGCTCGCCCCTATTGGCCGCCCGAACCGGCAAGCACCAGCTCGCCCCTCTCGGTGAGGGGGCCGCCGGAACCGGCAAGCACCAGCTCGCCCCTCTCGGCCGCCCGAACCGGCAAGCACCAGCTCGCCTAGTCATCTGGCGCCGCCAAGATTTCCAGGACGGCGGCGCCATAGCGCTCGAGCTTGGATCGGCCGATGCCGGGCAGAGTCCCCATGGCGACCAGGTCCGCGGGCCGTCGAGCGGCCAGCTCGGACAGCGTCCGGTCGTGAAACACGACGTAGGCAGGCACTCCCTGACGGCGGGCGACCTCAGCCCGCCAGGCGCGAAGGCGCTGGAAAAGGACCGGATCCGGGCCGGGGCTGAGGGCCGCTTGGTGGTCCTGCTCGATCGCGACCTCGATCGTCTCCAAGCCGCCGAGAATGGCGCGCCCGCGCTCGGTCAGCCCGACCATCGGGTACTGGCCCGAGCTTTGAGCGAGGCAACCGGCCGCCACCAGCTCTTCGAGCAGACGGCGGATCCAGGCCGGGCTCCATTCCGACATCGACCCGTAAGCGGGCACGTTGACCACCCACGGCTGATCGCGAATGAAACGGTTCGCCTTGCCGGCCAGGATGGCAGCGAGGTTGACGATCCCGACCCGGCTCGAAAATCTCGCCGCGCCCGCGAGTGCGGCGCGGGTGAACCTGGCGTCGACTTGGGAGGTCTTGTCCGCGGCGACCGCTCCGTGCTCGCAGTTGTCGCACGAACGGCAGGAGCGTTCGGCCGTCGGCTCGCCGAAGTAGTCGGTGATGTAGGCATGGCGGCACGAGCGCAGCTGAGCGAAGGCGATCATTTTCGCGAGCTTGGTGTAGGCGTGCCGCTTCAGCGCCGCACGCTGTGGGAAGTCGAGTCGAGGGGGGTCGAAAGGACCGACGCTGCCGTCGCTCCGCAGAGCCCCCGCGGTCTGGAGCAGCCGCTTCGACGCCTCCAGTGATCTCCATGCGGAGTCCGGCAGGAGCGCCCTGAGCTCTTCAGGGTCGGAGTTCCAGACTCCGAGCCTCGAGTAGGCGGTATGAGCGCTGATCACGTCGCTGAGCTCCGGGAAGGCCATTTCGATGAAATAGACCTGGAGGTCGCGATCCTTCGCCGAGTGGATCAGCAGGCACAGGGCCGGCCGGCCGTCGCGGCCCGCGCGTCCAACCTCCTGGTAGTAGGCCTCGACGCTGCCCGGATAGCCGACGTGGATGACCTGCCGGATGTCGGGGAAGTCGACGCCCATCCCAAACGCGCTGGTGGCGACGACGACACGGAGGTCTCGAGCCGCGAATCCCTCCTGGATCCGGCGGCGGCTCACGTCCGGCAGCCGCCCGTGATAGGCGGCGGCGGGGAAGCCCCACCGGCTGATGGCGGCGGCCGTGTCCTCCGCGCCCTTGACCGTCCCGGTGTAGACGAGCGCGCGTCCATCGCCGGGATTCAGGCGGCGCCGGAGTTCCTCGATCCGCCCCTCGCGCCCGCGGGCCGCGACGGCGGCGAGCTTCAGGTTGGGCCGGTTGAAGCCGGTGACCATGACCAGCGGATCACGCAGGCCCAGGTTGGACGCGATGTCGACCCGGACGTCCGGCGTCGCGGTCGCCGTGAAGGCGCCGATCGGCGGCCGGCCGCATGCCTCCATCGCGCCGCCGATCAGGCGGTAGTCAGGTCGGAAATCGTGGCCCCAGCTGGAGATGCAATGCGCCTCGTCGACGATGAAGCGCCGGACGGCAAGAGCCGCCAGCCTGGCCGTGAAGCCCGGCCGGCTGAATCGCTCCGGCGCGACGTACAGGAGCTGATACGCCCCTCTCGACGCCGCCTCCAGGCGCCCCCGCTGCTCGGCCGAGCCGAGCGTCGAGTTGATGAACGCGGCCCTGACGCCGTGGCCGGCCAGCCGATCCACCTGGTCCTTCATGAGCGCGATCAGGGGCGAGACCACGACCGTGAGCCCGTCCCCCAGGATTGCCGGTACCCAGTAGCTCAGGCTCTTGCCCGAGCCGGTCGGCGCGACGGCGAGCACGTCGCGGCCGCTCATCTGGGCCGCCACCACCTCGGCCTGCCCGGGTCGGAACGATTCCAGGTGGAAGACGTCGTTCAGGACTTGCTCAGGGGTCACAGGCCACCGCGCCAGTGTGAACTCGACCGAGGCCGGGGCGCCACGGCCTTAACGGCGTGCTCCGGCCGGGCGGCCGCACAACCTACCATCGCTGCCTGTGAAGCTCTGGGACCCGCTCGCCCTCCGCGAGCTCACGGCCCTGCTGCGCGACCCCGTCTTTCGTGGCCGGGGCGTGCCGCGTGGGGACGGCCGGCCGGTGCTGCTGGTGCCCGGCTTCCTCTCCGGCGACTGGTCGTTGCGCGTCCTCCACGGCTGGCTCGGCCGGATCGGTTACAGCCCCCACCTCTCGGGCATCCTCTTCAACGTCCACCACTCGGAGCGGATGCTGGCCGGCCTGAGGCACCGGCTGGCCGAGATCGAGCGCCAGAGCGGGCGGCGCGTCAGCGTGGTCGGGCACAGCCGTGGCGGGCTCCTCGCCAAGGTCCTGTCGCAGCGACGGCCCCAGAGTGTCGAGCAGGTGATCGCGCTCGGTTCTCCGCTGGCCGATTTCACCGACCTGGCGCTCATCACCCGGGCCGCCGTGGGCGTGGTCAAAACCGCGAACGAGATCGGCTACGGCCGGCGCCTGAGGGCCGAAGGCCGCTTCGAGCACGACCTCGAGCTTGCCCCGGTCGTACCCACGACCTCGATCTACACGCGATCGGACGACGTGGTCAACTTCCGCTCCTGCCTCCGCCCGGACATCCCGGCGATCTCCGTTTGGGGCAGTCACAACGGCCTCGTCGTCAACCCTGAGGTGTACAGGCTTCTCGGCCGGTTGCTGGCGCGTCCTCGCCGGCCGGCCGGCTGAGGTTGCCGAGCTGATCGCGGCCGCCATCGCGCTCGCCTTGTGCGCCGCCGCCGTGCACGGGGCGTGGAACGTGCTCGTCAAGGTCAGCGGCAACCCGATGGCCACGTTCCGGCGCGCCAGCTATGCCGCGGTTCTGGTCATCACCCCGCCTGTCGCGGCGGCCTGGTTCATCGGCGGACGCCCCGGGTTCACCGCGCCGGCGGCGGGGCTGTGCGCTCTGTCCGCGAGCCTCGAGGTCGCCTATCTCTGGCTGCTGTCGGCCGCCTACCGCCGCGGCGAGCTGTCGGTCGTGTATCCGATCGCCCGCGGCTCCGCGCCGCTGCTCGCCGTCGCCGCCGGGCTCGGACTGCTCGGGGAGAGGCTGGCGCCCGTGCAGCTCGCGGGGGTGGGCCTGTGCCTGCTGGGGATCCTCGCGGTCACGCTGCCGCAGACCAGCGGCCGGGCCACGCTGCCGGCCCTGCTGACTGGCGTCGCCATCGCCGCCTACACGGCGGTCGATCGGGTCGGAGTGCGCCTGTCGACGCCGTGGCTCTACGGCTGGCTGCTGGTGGTGCTCATCACCGCCGGTCTGATCGGCTCGAGCTGGATCGCCTCGAAGCTTGACGCGGGCCGCCGGAATGGCCTCGAGGACCACCGTTCACTCGAGCCGCCTCCGCCGGCCTGGCCGGGGTCCTTGGTGATCGGGGTCTTCATGTGGGGTGGCTATTTCCTGGTGCTCTGGGCACTCAGCTTCGCTCCCTTGTCCGTGGTTGCCCCGGTGCGGGAAACAGCGATCGTGGCGGTCGCCGTCTGGGGGGTCTGGAGGTTGGGGGAAAGCCGGGCCGCCGCCCTGAAGCTGACAGGCGCGCTGGCCACCCTGGTGGGCGTCTTTCTGCTCGCCGTTTGAGCCGATTTGACTTGCCGGATGAGGGTGGTAAGGTAAGCCGGTCGCCGGGTGTCGAGCGATGTTCGCCGCGGTCGTCGATCTTCTCGAAAGGACCCGTGCGTTCGCGAATTTACTTTCGAGAAGAGGAGTTTCGAGATGCCGACTGGCACCATCAAGAAGCTGGTTTCGGACCGCGGGTTCGGGTTTATCGCGGCCGAGGACGGGCGGGAGTACTTCTTCCACCGGACCGGCCTTGACTCGAGCGTGAACTTCGATTCGCTGGCGGGCGGCGAGCGCGTCAGCTTTGAGATCGAGCCGAGCCAGAAGGGCCCGCGCGCGAACCGAATCAAGCTCGCGTAGCCACAGCTCTCCGCGCCGGTCGCCATCAGCGGCCGGCTTTCTTATTCCTGGCGCCTGCGGCTCACGCTTCGGTGTTCCGCCACTCCCGCTCCAGCCACATCGCGGCTCGCAACGTATCCACGTTCGTGCGTCCCACCACCTGGATGCCGACCGGGAGTCCATCCACCGGAGCCGGCAGGGCCACCACCGGTTGCCCCGTCGTGTTGAACGGCCGCGTGAATCGCGACAGGGGCTCGCGGACCTCGTTCCCGGCGTCGACTGGCGGGGCCACGATCGCCGTGGCGGGGACGAGGAGGGCGTCGATCCCATCCATCGCCCGCATCGCCGCTTCGCGCAGCCGCGGCCGCTCGAGGCGGGCCTCCTCGTAGTCGACGGCCAGCAGCCCGAGGCCACGCTGGAGGTGGCCCAGCACGTCAGCGCCGTACTTCTCAGGGCACTCGCCCACCCAGCGCCGGTGATAGGTCGCCGCCTCCACCAGCAAGATGGTGAGGCCGGTGCGGAAGAGCAGGTCGCGATCGACGAACTCGATCTCGGGCACGCCTGCGGCAACCCGCCGCCACGCGTCGTCGGTCGGCTCGTCCAGGCCCGAGACCCAGCCCGCCGGGACGGCGAGTCGCGGTCTCTGCAGGCGGTCGGCCGTCACCGCCTCGCCGGACATCATGGCAAAGGCACGCGCTGCGCCGCCGAGGTCAGGCGCCATCGGGCCCAGGGTGTCCAGTGATTGGCTGAGCGGGATCACGCCCGCGATGTCGATGCTGCCGAACGCCGGCTTGAAGCCGACGACGCCGCAAAGCGACGCGGGGATGCGGATGGAGCCCCCGGTATCGCTTCCGATCGCCCAGTCGCACATGCCCGCCGCCACGGCGGCAGCCGACCCCCCCGACGATCCGCCGGCGACCCGGCTCGGATCATGCGGGTTGCGGACCGTCCCGTGATGCGGGTTCACGCCCGTCACCCCGAGAGCGAACTCGTGCAGGTTGGTCTTGCCCACGACCACGCAGCCCTCGCGCCTGATGCGCCGCACCACCGGGGCGTCCCGGTCGGCGGCCCTGTCGGGAAGGATGACTCCACCCGCCGTCGTGACCATGCCCGCGACGTCGACCAGGTCCTTGACGGCCACCACCGGCCCGCCGCCCTCCTCGGCCGAGATGGAGATGAAAGCGTTGAGGTCCGCTCGTTGACTGATCCGCTGCCGCGCCAGCTGCAATTCCATGACGCAATTCTCACGTCTAAAGGGGGCGGGGTTCGTGCCCGGCGAGTTATCCTCCCCGGAGATGCCGCCGCAGACCATGAGCGCGATCAACCCCAGCCTCGCCTGGAGCAAGGTCGACGTCCTGACCGCGTATCAGCGCCTGACCGCCGAGATTCAGATCCGCGGTCGCCTGCGCGAGACCATCAACGACCCCGAGCCCCTGTTCCACCTCCGGAACGTGAGCGCGGAGCCCCTGCTGCCCGGCGCGGTGGCGCTGAACGGCGTGCCGGAAGGCCTGTTCAGCAAGGACATGATCGGCGGCATCCGGACCATCGAGCCCGAGCCTCCGCCACCCGACCAGGTGATGGAGATGGTCCGGCGCTACGTGATGTTCCAAGCCGGCGCTTTCATGGTCACCGGCGCCGCGGAGTTCCCCAAGGCGACCGAGCCCAGCATGCACAACGAGATCCTGCTGAAGGCGCATTTCTTCCCCATGGTCGACGTCACCGTGACCGTTCTCGGCGTCACCGGTCGGAGCTGGACTCAGCCCTCGATCCTGGTCAACCGCGACCAGATGCTCGCGCTGTACCTAGGCTGAGCTCCGCGAGAAGATCCGGGCCAATCGCGCCCACAGGACCGAGAAGAGCAGACCGAGCGCGTTGACCGGTTTGGCGGCGGCCGGTGCCGGCGCCGCCGGCGCCGTCTTGGCGCCGCCCGGGCTGGAGTCCGCCGGGGAAGCCGGTTCGCCGGCCTCGACGTTGGCCTTGATGCAGGCCGCCATCTCGTTGACGATGCGGCGTGACACGTCCTCCATCACTCCGCGCCCGAACTGGGCGACGCGGCCCGCGACGCTGTATTCGGTGACGATCTTGACCACGGATCCGTCGCCGTCGACGGCCACGCTCATCAGAGCCTTGGCCCGCGCCGAACCCGGGTTGGTGATCTCCTTGCCTTCGGCTTCGAGCGTCGCCGTACGGTTCGCGTCGTCCCGATCCGCGATCCTCGCGGTGCCGCTGTAAGCGACCGTGATCGGGCCGACTTTGACTTTGACCTTGCCTTTGAAGGTGGTCGCGTCGACGATCTCCGAAAGCTCTGCTCCGGGAACGCAGCCGACCACTTTGTTGACGTCCAGCAAGTAGCCGAACACCCGATCCGGCGGCGCACTCACGCTGAACGAATTTTCTAGTTGCATTTCGCCGCTAAAAGTAGCGCAATAGAGAAGTTCACCTCGGCTCGTTCACGAGGGTGTGAGGTTCCTGGCGCCGCGAAGCGCCGCCACCGCTGATTGGAGGAGCCGTATGAAGCACAAGGTCGTCACCACAGTCAACGGCCACCGCCACGAGCACGAGGTCGAGCCACGCCTTTTGCTCGTGCACTACCTGCGTGACGTCGTCGGGCTCACCGGCACTCACATCGGCTGCGACACCAGTCAGTGCGGGGCGTGCACGATTCTGGTCGACGGCATGGCGGTGAAGAGCTGCACCATGTTCGCCCTCCAGGCCGAGGGCAGGAACCTGACCACGATCGAGGGCATGGCCAGGGACGGCGAGCTCCATCCGCTGCAGCAGGCGTTCTGGGACGAGCACGGCCTCCAGTGCGGCTACTGCACGCCGGGCTTCATCATGGCCGCGGCCTACCTGCTCTCGCAAAACCCCGACCCGACCGAGGACGAGATCCGCAAGGGACTCGAGGGCAACCTCTGCCGCTGCACCGGGTACGTGAACATCATCAAGTCCGTCCAGTCGGCGGCGAAGGCGATGAACGGGTCGAGGGCCAGGATGGGCGAGCGAGCGGCTGCCGCCCGGAGGAGCTGAGGCCATGGCGGTCACCACGATGATCGGCGCCAAGATCCACCGCCGCGAGGATCCGCGGCTGGTCAGCGGGCACGGGCGGTTCGTCGACGACATGACGCGGCCGGGCATGGTGCACATGGCCGTGGTGCGGAGCCCGCTGGCGCACGCCAAGATCCGATCCATCGACCCGTCCGACGCCAGCAAGGCGCCGGGCGTCCACGCGGTCTACACCTACGCCGATTTCAAGGACCACATCGCGGGCGGACTTCCGGTGTCGGCGTCGTTCGTCGCCGAGAAGAAACAGGTGCCCAACCAGTTCCCGATCGCGCATGACGAGGTCGTCTACCAGGGCGAGCCGGTGGCCGTCGTGATCGCCGGCGAGCGCTATCAGGCGGCGGATGCCGCGCTTCTGGTCCAGGTCGATTACGACCCGCTGCCGGCGGTCATGAATCTCGACAAGGCCATGCGCCCGGGCGGCCCGACGGCCCACAGCGGCGCCCCGGACAACATCGGCTGGGAACTGACTTACTCGCCAGACTCGCCTGAGGCCTTCCAAGAGGCCGAGGTGGTCGTCAGGGAGCGAATCCTTCAGCAGCGGCTCTTCCCGATCGCCATGGAAGGACGCGGCCTGGTCGCGGAGTACGACGGCTACGACAAGCGGCTGACGCTGTGGACCTCGAGCCAGGTGCCGCATTTCATCCGGCTCTTCGTCGGCACCGCTTGCGGCCTGGCGGAGAGCCAGGTGCGCGTCATCGCCGGTCCCGATGTGGGCGGCGCCTTCGGCAGCAAGATCCGGCCGTACCCCGAGGAGTACCTGGCCTGCATCGCCTCCAAGCTTGCCGCACGCCCCGTGAAATGGACGGAGGGCCGCTCCGAGAACCTGGTCGCCACGACCCATGGACGCGGGCAGATCTTCGACATCGAGGTGGGCGCCAAGAAGGACGGCACCCTGGTCGCCCTGAAGGTCACCCAGTTCCTCGACATCGGGGCCTACCAGGGCGTGTTCGGAGCCTTTCAGGCGGTCGCCTGCCTCCTCTCGGGCGGAGCGTACAGGTGGAAGCACATCGCGGCTCGGACGGTGGGCGTGCTGACGAACAAGACCTCCACCGATCCGTATCGGGGGGCGGGACGGCCGGAGGCCACCCACCTCGTCGAGCGGGCGGTCGATCTCGTCGCGCGCGAGATCGGGATGGACCCGGTCGATGTGCGCCGCAAGAATTTCGCCACCGAGTTCCCCTTCACCAACAACTTCGGACTCACCTACGACTCCGGCAACTACGCGAAGGCCCTCGACAAGGCGCTGGACCTCGCCGGCTACCAGGATCTGAGGCGCGAGCAGGAAGCGCTTCGCCGGCAGGGTCGCTACCTGGGGATCGGGCTGTCGACCTGGATTGAGATCTGCGGCCTGGGCCCCAGCGCCGCCACCGCCCCCGCGGCGGGCGTGGCCCTGGTCGAATCCTCCCAGGTGCGCATCCATCCCACGGGCGGTGTGTCGGTGTACGTGGGGACGCACTCGCACGGACAGAGCCATGACACGACCTTCGCCCAGCTCGTCGCCGACACGCTCGGCGTCCCTTACGACTCGATCGAGATCCGCCATGGCGACACCGCGGAAGGGCCCGCCTTCGGCTACGGCACCTACGGGAGCCGCAGCCTGGCCGTGGGCGGGATGTCGGTGCGGAAGTCCTGCCTCAAGGTGATCGACAAGGCCAAGAAGCTCGCCGCGCATGTGCTCGAGGCGGCCGAGGACGACATCGTCTTCGAGCAGGGCCGGTTCACCGTGAAGGGCAGTCCCGAGAATTCCAAGTCAATCGGCGAGATCGCCTTCGCCAGCTACGGAGCCGGCCTGCCGGAGGGTATGGAGCAGGGGCTCGAGGCGGTCAGCTACTTCGATCCGCCCAACTTCACGTGGCCGTTCGGGGCCCACGTCTGCGTGGTCGAGGTCGACCCGGAGACCGGCGCCGTCGACATGCGCAAGTACATCGCCGTCGATGACTGCGGCAACGTGATCAACCCGATGATCGTCGATGGTCAGATCGTGGGCGGGATCGTGCAGGGCATCGCGCAGGCGCTTTACGAGGAGGTCGTCTACGACGACGAATCGGGCCAGCTCAAGACGGGGACGCTGCTCGACTACCTGGTCCCGACCGCCAACGAGATTCCGGCCATGGTGCTCGACAAAACCCTGACCCCAAGCCCCACCAACGAGTTGGGAGTCAAGGGCATCGGCGAGGCGGGGACGATCGCCGCCAGCGCCGCCGTCATCAACGCCATCTGTGACGCCCTGAGCCCGTTCGGCATCAAGCACGTCGACATGCCCGCCAGCCCGGACCGGCTGTGGAAGCAGATCCAGCTCGCCAAGCGGGCGTCCGGCGACGGAAAGGAGGCCCGCCAGTGATCCCAGCCGCATTCGAATACGCGCGCGCCTCCTCCGTGGAGGCGGCGGCCGAGCTCCTGCGCAAGTACGGTGAGGACGCCAAGGTGCTGGCGGGAGGCCACAGCCTCATCCCGCTGATGCGCCTGCGCCTCGCCCAGCCAAGCGCGCTTGTCGACATCAACGGCATCCAAGAGCTGGACCACATCAAGGCGGAGGGCTCCAAGCTGCGGATCGGTGCGCTGACCCGCCACGTGACCATCCAGAACTCACAGGTCGTCAAGGACAAGTTGCCGATCCTCGCGGAGGTGGCGGGCGAGGTCGGAGACAACCAGGTGCGCAACATGGGCACCATCGGAGGGGTGGTCGCGCACGCCGACGCGGCCGGCGACTACCCGACGATCGCGCTGATGCTGGACGCGGACATCGTCACCAACCGGCGGACCATTCCCGCCAGGGACTTCTTCACGGACCTGTTCACGACGCCTCTGGCGGCCGACGAAATCGTGACCGAGGTCGTGTTCCCGGCGGCCGGCGGGCCGCACAAGTACATCAAGTTCCGCCGGCGCCTCTTCGACTGGGCGATCGTCGGTGCGGCGGCACAGAAGATGAACGGGGGCTGGCGCATCGGCCTGACCAACGTCGGCCCCACGCCGGTGAGGGCGAAGGCGGTCGAGGAGGCTCTGCGCAAGGGCGCCAAGGCGGACGAGGCCGCGCAGCACGCGTCCGACGGGTTGAACCCGTCAGGCGACCTTCGCGCGAGCCCCGAGTACAAGAAGCACCTCGCGCGCGTCCTCACCAGGAGGGCGATAGAACAAGCGGGCTAGCGGCTCGGTAGTCTTTTGGCGTGGCCCCGCCTCCGGCGAGCATCGATGACGTAGAGACGCGCCTGCGCGATCGCCGCTACATCGGCGATCGCGGGCTGGCGACGTCCATCTTCCTCGCCCTCAAGCTCGACAAGCCCCTGTTCATCGAGGGCGAGGCCGGGGTCGGCAAGACCGAGGCGGCCAAGGTCATGGCGGACGTTCTCGGCGCGCGCCTCATCCGGCTGCAGTGCTACGAGGGCATCGACCTCGCCCACGCGGTTTACGAATGGAACTACCCGCGGCAGCTGCTGCACATCCGGCTCCTGGGCGAAGGCGAGGACCGGCGGATGGCGGAGCGCGAGATCTTCAGCTCGGAATTCCTCCTCCGCCGTCCGCTCCTGGACGCGATCGACAACGACGACGCCACGCCACCGGTCCTTCTCATCGATGAGATCGACCGTTCGGATGAAGAGTTCGAGGCGTTTCTGCTCGAGCTGCTGTCCGACTTCCAGGTTTCGATCCCCGAGATCGGGACCATCAAGGCGAAGCACGCGCCGTTCGTCGTCATCACCTCCAACCGCACCCGCGAGGTGCACGACGCGCTGAAGCGGCGTTGCCTGTATCACTGGATCGACTATCCCGACCTCGAGAAGGAGGTGGAGATCGTGCGCGCGAGGGCGCCGGAAGCCGCTGACGGGCTGGCTCGGGAGGTGGCGTCGCTCGTCCAGGGCCTGCGCGGCATGGACCTCTACAAGGTGCCGGGCGTCGCCGAGACCCTTGACTGGGCGCGATCGCTCGCCGTCCTCGGCGCCACCCGCATCGACGAGACGCTGGTCAACGCGACGATCGGCGCCGCACTCAAATACCAGGAGGACCTGGAGAGGGTCCGGGCTCAGGTCCCCGCACTGGTGGACAAGGCACGAGGTGCCTAGGACACCGGACCTGCTGCCTCGATTGGGAGCGTTCGCGCGACTGCTGCACGACGCGGGTGTCGAGGCCGGCCCGCGCCGGCTGACGGATGCCACCCGGGCGCTCAACCACATCGACCTGAAGCAGCAGGGCGACTTCAGGAACGCGCTGCGGGCGGTGTTCGTGAGTCGCAAGGAGGACATCGTCACGTTCGAGGCGGCGTTCGACATCTTCTGGGCGCCACCCGATCCTCGATCCGCCGCCGGCGCCCTGCCCGGCCGCAGCCGCGGGCTGCCCATGTCCCCGGAGCGGGCCAAGGTCTGGGCCGAGGCGCTCGGCCTCAACAGCTCCGGGATGAATCGCGAGCCGGATGCAACCGCGGTGCCGGCGAGTTCCAGCGGCTACAGCGCCGATGAGCTGCTGCGCCACAAGGATTTCGAGCAGATGACCTGGCAGGAGACCGAGCAGGTCCGCCGCCTCCTCGAGGCGGCTCCGTGGCGCGTCGCCGAGCGGCGAACTCGCCGCTTGCGCCCCGCGCGAGCGGGCCGCATCGACCTGAGGCGTTCAGCGCGTCACGCCATCCGATCCAGCGGCGAGCTCATGCAGCTGTTTCGGCGCCGCCCCAGAGTGCGCCGCCGTCCGCTCGTGCTCCTATGCGACGTGAGCGGATCGATGGAGCGCTACTCCCGGCTGCTGATGATCTTCGCGCATGCGATCGCGCGACGAGAGGACCTCGAAGCTTTCGTGTTCTCGACCCGCCTGACCCGGATAACCCGGCTGCTTCGATATCGCGATCTCGATCGCGCGCTCGACTCGGTGAGCAAGGGCGTTCACGATTTCAGCGGGGGGACGAGGATTGGCGAGGCGCTCGCCGACTTCAACCGGCATTGGGCGCGCCGGGTGCTCGGGCATGGCGCCGTCGTGATCATCGTGAGCGACGGTTGGGATCGCGGGGATCCGGCGCAGCTCACCGCCGAGCTCATCCACCTGCGGCGCTCGGCGCACAGGCTGATCTGGCTCAACCCGCTGCTCGGCTCGGAGGGCTATCAGCCGCTGACCCGCGGCATGGCCGCGGCGCTGCCCCACTGCGACGACTTCCTTGCCGCCCACAATCTCCAGGCGCTGGACGACCTGGGCCGGTTGCTGGCCGGCCTCGGCAGCCGATCGAGGATTTAGGGATGCGAGAAGTCCTGGGCGAGCTCAGCGAGTGGACGCGGGCGGGCGAAGAGATCGCCCTCGCCACGGTGGTCGAGACCTGGGGTTCGAGCCCGCGACCGCTGGGTTCCAAGATGGTCGTCACGCGATCGGGCAAGATGGCCGGCTCGGTTTCCAACGGCTGCATCGAAGGCGCCGTGTTCGAGGAGGCACAGAAGGTGCTCGGGAGCGGCGCGCCGAAGCTGGCCGCATTCGGGGTCGCCGACGACGTCGCCTTCGAGGTCGGACTCGCATGCGGCGGCCACATCGAGGTCTTCGTTCAGCCGCTGGGCCAGGTGCACCTGGAGCTGATCTCCATCCTGCAGCGCGACGAGCCGGCGACGTTGCGCACCGACCTGGTCACGGGCGAGGCAGAGGTGAGCAAGGGCACGCCAGCGGGCACCGAGCTGGCACGGCGCGACCGCGCCGTGGGCGACTTTTTCGTCGAGCCTTTCCGCCGTCCCGCGCACCTGATCATCATCGGCGCGATCCACATCGCGATCCCGCTGCATCGGCTGGCGAAGCTGATGGGCTACCGCGTCACGGTGGTGGACGCGCGAGCGAAGTTCGCCACCAAGGAGCGGTTTCCGGATGCCGACGAGCTCATCGTCGCGTGGCCGGATGTGGCGATGGCCAAGCTGGCGATCGACAACGCGGCGTACGTGGTGATCCTCACGCACGATCCGAAGTTCGACCTTCCCGCGCTGCGCTCTGTGCTCGGCCACGATGCCGGGTACATCGGGGCGATCGGCAGCCGCAAGACGAACCAGAACCGCTTCGACGCGCTGCGGGCGGAGGGATTCAACGAAGACCAGCTGTCACGGGTGCACGGGCCGATCGGCCTGGACCTGGGAGGGCGCGGGGCGGAGGAGACGGCGCTAGGGATCCTGGCGGAGATCACCGCCGTGCGATTCGGAGGCTCGGGGGTCTCCATGCGTGAGGTGAGACGGCCCTCCGTCGCGTAGCTCCGGTCCGGGGTTTTTGGAGCGGCTCCTGAAGCGTTTCGCCTTCATCCGGTTCCCGCAGGAGGCCATGGTGCACCAGCGGCTCGAATGGTTGCGGGAGCGATCGTAGAACGCCCACCGGCACGGCGGTGACTCGCAAAGCTTGAGCCGCGACCAGTCCTCACCCTCCATGGCGGTGTAGACCGCGGCGACGATGCGCCCGATCGCCCCGACCACGCCCGTGACCTCCGGGTCGAGTCGCGGCCTGCCGTCGGCGGCGAAGCGAATGCGCACGCGGCCGGCCGCGGCGGCCTCATTGAGCGTGGCGATGTCGATGGGATACAGTGGGAAGCCCGAGTTGGCGCCGATGACGCCCCGGATCGCCTCGCGGACGGCGATCGCGTGCTTCAGGTCGGAGGCGTCGACGGGCTGACCCTCTTCGATGAGGCCTCGTGCCACCAGCCACGCATTGAGCGTGTCCGGGCCGGCGAGCTCTTCGGGTCCGTCCTGGAGATCGACTGTGTTGACGAAGGCCTGAACGAGGCCGAGGGCGCCTCCGGCGGTCTCCCGATTGGACATTGATTCTCAGTATATCCATAACCACTACGGCTTGAACATCGGTTATAATAACCCTTGTAACCGGTAAGCCAGTTACGGGGAGAAGGAAAAATGTACCCATACATGAACGAGGACGTCGCCTGGCAGCGGCTGAAGGACCTGCAGCTGGAAATGGAGAACAGCCGCCTGCTGGCGACGGGGGGTGTCCCCGCGGCCGTGGCCTGGGCCCGTCGCCTGGCCGAGCGCGCGCGGCGGCTGGGAGGTTTTCTGATGTCGCGCCCGTCGCGGCGCCAGTCGGAGGTCGACCGTGAGGAGGCCGCAGAGAGGGCGGCGGCTTCGGACGCCGCCTAGGGTTTGGCCCCGAAGGTTCGGGACGCGACGCTAGGCGCCGGCCAGGCGGCGCAGGACGTCGACCTGCTGGGCGTCCGGGCCCTCTCCCGCGCCCGGCACCT
Organism: bacterium; assembly: GCA_004299235.1. Taxonomy (NCBI): domain Bacteria; species bacterium. Next base: position 24,381 of record SCQL01000035.1, on the reverse strand, counting down.
CGAGGATGAACGGCACCTTGGCGAGCCGGGGCTCGTGCAGCAGGGCGCGAAAACCGGCTTCGCCGATCTGTCCGTCGCCGATGTTCGCGTGCCGATCCCGGTTGGAGCCGAGGCCGGTGACGGAGTCGTTGCAGTGGATGACCTCGACGCGGTTCAAACCGACCACCCGGTCGAGCTCGTCCAGAGTCTTCGCCACATCCGCCGGCGTGCGTTCGTCATAGCCCGAAGCGAAGGCGTGGCAGGTGTCGAAGCACACTGAAACCCGCGGATCGCCGAGCGCGGTCAGCATCTGCGCGATCTCCTCGAACCTCGCGCCGACGCAGCCGCCGAGACCCGCGTTGTTCTCGATCAACAGGCGCGCACTGCTCGGGTCGGCCCGCTCGAGCACTCGCCGCAAATGTTCGAGGATGCCCGGCAGCCGGGCCTCGAAGCCCGCGCCCTTGTGTGAGCCGGTGTGGAAGATGACTCCGTCGACGCCGAGCTCATCGGCCGCCTTCAGATAACCCGCGAGCGTGCTTTCGGATCGCTGGCGCAGGGTCGGATCGTCACCGGCGAGGTTGATCAGGTAGACGGCATGGAAGTAGAAGGGCGGACGGCCGTGCTTGGCGGCCGCCTCTTTGAAGGTGGCGATCCGCGTTTCGTCCAACTTCGGCGATCCCCAGAAGCCAGGCGGCGTGGGGTGGACCTGGATCGCCTGCGCACCCATTGCGGCCGCGCGGTCAAATGCGAGGTGCAGGCCGCCGGACGAGTCGACGTGAGCTCCGAGCAACGGCATTCGGAAAGATTAAGTCGTGGTCGCTCCTCACCACCCAGGAGGTGGTGCGTGCCGGTGGCCCTTGGGCAGCCTCGGCGCTGAGCGGCATCTGGCATGCTGAGGAGCGCGATGGTGTTTGTCATGAGCGACCTCGACCTGGCCATCAGGGGACGCACCTATCGCGAGCCTGAGGGGCCGCACTCACTGGTCGTCCGCGGCAAGGACCTGGAATCCGCTTGCCAGCATGTCGCCGCCCGAAAGGACTGCCGCGCGCTGGCCGTGGTCGGCCTGCCCGAGGCCGTGCCAGACCTGTCGTGGCTTGCGGGCCGGCGCCTGTTCCTGGTCGACGGCGACAGCGCGCGTCTGCGTGAGTTTGCGGAGGCCGCCATACGGGCTGAGATCGACGTCGAGTGGATCCGGTCGGCCCGACCGCCATTCGAGCGCCTCGCCGCCGCCCTGCTCCCGGTCGGTGCGATCGTGCTGGCGGCCGGGTCGAGCTCGCGCATGGCCGGGCCGCAGAAGGTGTTGCTCGAGGTCGCCGGCAAGCCGATGGTGCGGCACGCGATGGAGGCCGCGGCCGAGGGCGGGTGCCACCAGGTCGTGGTCGTCTATTCGGCGGAGGACGTCAAGCGGGCGGTCGTCGGCGATGCGGAGCTCGTGCACAACCCTCATGCGCGCACGGGCATGGCGTCCTCGCTGCAGGCTGGGCTTCGAGCCATGCGACCGGAGATCGAGGCGGCCGTGGTGCTGCTCGGGGACCAGCCGCTGGTCGGTTCTCGCACCGTGGCCGCGCTGCTCAGAGCCTGGCGGCGCGAGGGTTCGCGGCCGGCGGTCGCGGTGAGTCAGGCCCACAACGAATGGGTGCCGCCCGTGGTCCTGGCGCGCGAGCTCTGGGCTGAGCTCCTCGCGCTCAAGGGCGACGCCGGCGCGCGGCAGGTCCTCCACGGCCGCCCGGAGCTCCTCGACACGGTGCCCGCGCCGGGGCGCTCCGACGACATCGACACGCCCGCCGATTACGCCAAGATCGTGCGGCTGTTTCCGCGACGCAAGCCCCGGCAGCGCGCTTAGCGCGCCCTGATGCGGCGCCAGAGCGGCGCCGCCGCCCGACCGCGTACGATCTCAATGGTGCTAGTGATCGCTCTAGGAGTACTAACTTGAAAGATCGAGGGGGAGCCGTGGGCAAGGGGGCCGGGCGGAAGCGGGTCGCATCAGGTGGCGGGACCGGTTGGCTCAAGGCCGGCCGGTACGACGACATCGTCTACGAGACCTGGGATGGCATCGCCAAGATCACGATCAACCGGCCGGAGGTTCGCAATGCCTTTCGGCCGACCACCGTGTTCGAGATGTCGAAGGCGTTCGAGGTCGCGCGCGACGACCCGAAGATCGGCGTCGTCATCCTCACCGGGGCCGGCACCGAAGCCTTTTGCTCCGGCGGCGACCAGCGGATCCGCGGCGATGACGGTTATGTCGACTCCAAGGGCACAGGGCGGCTCAACGTGCTCGACCTCCAGATCCAGATTCGCCGCCTGCCCAAGCCGGTGATCGCGATGGTCGCGGGTTATGCGATCGGCGGGGGCCACGTGCTGCACGTCGTGTGCGACCTGACGATTGCCGCCGACAACGCGCGCTTCGGCCAGAGCGGCCCGCGCGTGGGCAGCTTCGACGGCGGCTACGGCTCGGGGCTGCTGGCCCGCATCGTCGGGCAGAAGAAGGCGCGCGAGATCTGGTTTCTCTGCGAGCAGTACGACGCCCGGCAGGCGCTCGACATGGGCCTGGTCAACAAGGTGGTGCCGCTCGCCGACCTGGAAAAGGAAACCGTCGCCTGGTGCCGCCGCATGCTGGAGCTCAGCCCGCTCGCGCTGCGCATGCTGAAGGCCGGGCTCAACGCCGCAGACGACGGCCTGGCCGGCATCCAGCAGCTCGCGGGCGACGCCACGCTGCTCTATTACCTCAGCGAGGAGGCCCAGGAGGGGCGCGACGCATACGTCCAAAAGCGCAAGCCGAACTTTTCGAAGTTCCCGAAAAGGCCTTGACATGGCGGCTGCCGGCGCCGCGCTGAACCCGGCGCGTGTGTGGTGGTCGGCGGTCCGTCCGGCCACGCTGGCGGCCTCGGTCGCGCCGGTCCTCGCCGGCACGGCGGTCGCCGTGCACGACGGTGGAGCGCGCCTGGTCGCGGGTTCGCTGGCGCTGGTCGTCGCGGTGGCGATGCAGGTGGGAGTGAATTTCGCCAACGACTACTCGGACCACGTTCGCGGCGCCGACAATCCCCGCCGCGTCGGCCCGCTGCGCGCGGCATCTTCCGGCGTCGTCGAGCCGGCCCATGTCGGGTGGGCGGCGATCGCCGCCTTCGGCGTCGCCGGCATCGCCGGACTGGTGCTCAGCCTGGCCACCGACTGGCGGCTGCTGGTGGCCGGCGCCGCCTGCCTGCTGGCCGGCTGGCTCTACACAGGAGGGCCGCGGCCGTACGGCTACTTCGGCCTGGGCGAGCTCTTCGTGTTCGTCTTCTTCGGCCTGGTGGCGACCGCGGGCACCGTGTATGTCGAAACGCTCGGCGTGACGCCGCTCGCCCTGGTCATGGGCTGTGCCATGGGTTGCCTCGCGAGTGCCATCCTCGTCCTCAACAACCTGCGTGACATCGCCACCGACGCGGCCGCCGGCAAGCGGACATTGGCCACGCGCCTCGGCCGCCAGCGCACGCTTTACCTGCTGGTCCTGCTCGTCAGCGCCGCTTTCGCCGTCCCGATCGTCGCCCTGGCGGCGAAGCTTGCCGGCGTGACCGTGTTGACGGTGCTCTTCGCCATCCCGATCGCCGCCGGCGCCGTTGGCACCGCGTTCACGACCCGCGACGGCCCGCAGCTGGTGGGCGCGCTCAAACGGATCGCGATCGCGGAGCTGGCCTACGCGCTGCTCTTCGCCCTCGGACTGCTCCTGTGACCAGCGCGTACGTCACGGCCCGGCAGCCGTGTGAGGTGGCGTGCGAAGTCGAGCGCCTCACCAATCGAGGATGGCGGTCATTCGTCCTCCGACCCGTGGTCGGCGGCGGCATGCTCGACCGCGAACGATTGGGTGCGGCTCGCTACGCCGCGGGCACTCAGGCCGGCGTCGAGCTGGGGGACCAGTCGTCACCGGCCGCCCCCGAGGCGCCGGTCGCCGCGGCGGGAGCGAGGTGAGACGCGAGCACGCGCGCCAATGCATCGGGTCTTTCCTGGTGCACCGGGTGACCGGCGCGCAGCACGACCTCGACCCGCCCGTTGGGCACGGTGGCCGCCAGGCGGCGGGCCGAAGCGACGTAACCGTGGTCGAGCTGCCCGGCGACGAACGTGCATGGAAAGGCGGCGTGAGCGAGGTCGTCCCACAGCGGTTCCATGGCCCCAGCTCCCATGCCGCGCAGCGACGCGGCAAGGCCGGCGACGTGATTGCTGAGCCGTTCCGCCCGAACGCGCGAGACAAACGCCGGGCCACGCCGCTCCAGGCCGGCGAAAAGAGGCAGGCCGCTCCAGTAGTTGACGAACGCTTCGAGCCCGTCCTTCTCTATCCGGCCGGCCAGCGCGTCGTCACCGCGCCGCCGGCCTTCGCGTGCCTCCTCCTCGAGACCGGCGTGCGCGCCGATGGTGAGCAGCGACAGGACGCGCCGCGGCCGCCTGGCCGCAACGTGAAGCGCGAGCCGGCCGCCCATCGAGTAGCCCGCCAGGTGCGTGCGCTCGATGCCGAGGTGGTCCCAGAGCATCTCGAGGTCGGCGGTGCAGGCGTCCAGGGTGCAGGGGGCGCCGGGCGGCGTCCGCGTCTCGCCGTGGCCTCGCAGGTCGGGCACGATCCACATCGAGCCCGCCGGCATCTTGGAGATGACCTCCCGCCAGCTGCTCCCGCTCTGGGTGAAGCCGTGCAAAAGAGTGACCGGCGCGCCTTCACCGGTCACGAAATAGCTCAAACGGACGTCCTTACCCTCGAGAATCACATGCAGATCGTATGGATGTAACCCAATCCTTCGCCGCCACCTTGGTTGACGAGCTGGCGGCTCAGGGTGTCGAGTACGCGTGCGTTTCGCCTGGCTCGAGGTCCGCGCCGGTCGCGATGGCGTTGCAGCGGCATCCCAAGATCAGGGTGCTCATGCACATCGACGAGAGGTCGGGATCGTTCTTCGGCGTCGGCCTGGCCAAGTCGACGGGCAAGCCGGTCGTCCTCCTGTGCACCTCCGGCACGGCGGCCGCGGAGTTCCACCCGGCGGTCGTCGAGGCTGCCTATTCACGCACGCCGCTCATCGTGCTCACGGCGGACCGGCCCCCGGAGCTGCAGGGCGTGGGCGCCAATCAGGCGATCGATCAGCAGCGGTTGTACGGCAGCGCGGTCAGATGGTTCTTCGACCCGGGCCCGCCGGTCGAGCTGCCCGGCGCCGCGCGCATTTGGCGGCGGTTGGCGGCACGGGCATATGCGGAAGCGGCCGCGGGTGGGCCGGTGCACATCAACCTTCCCTTTCGAGAGCCTCTGGTCGCCGAGCCGGGCCAGGTGGCGGCGCCGCTGGGGTCGCCCGGCCAATCGATGAGCGGCGGTCGGCCTCTGCCGACGCCGGGCCAGGTGGCGATCCTGGCATCGGCGCTGCAGCGCGCACAGCGGCCGCTGGTGGTGGCCGGCGAGATGCGCGATGGTGAGCGCCTGGCTTCGTCTCTGCACCGCCTTGGCCTGCCGGTGCTGGCCGAGCCGACCTCGCAGCTGCGGCGGCCGGAGACGGGAGCGTCGATCGAGTCTTACGAAGCCCTCCTTCGCGCCGGCTGGTCGCTGCAGCACGGGCCCGACCTCGTCATCCGCCTGGGCGCCACGCCCACGTCCCGGGCCCTCAACGCCTGGCTGGCAGCGGCGTCAGCGCCGACCTTTCTCATCGACCCCGATCACGCGTGGCGCGACCAGGATCAGGTGGCCAGCAACGTGGTCGCATGCGACCCCCAGCCGTTGCTGGAGGCGCTGGTGCCGGCCGAGCGACCGGCGTGGCGCGAGCAGTGGGTGACGGCGGGAAAGCGGGCCACGGCCGCCATCTCGGCGGCGCTCGTATCGACCCCGCTCCACGAAGGCCATGTCGTTCGCGCGCTGAGCGCCCGGCTGCCGGAGACGGCGCAGGTGTTCATCGGCTCCAGCATGCCGATCCGCGCCGCCGACAGTTTCTGGCCGCAGGCCAGGACGCAGCAGCGCTTCTTCGGCAATCGTGGCGCGAGCGGCATCGACGGCCTGGTGTCCACGGGGCTTGGAATGGCCGCCGGACGCGGCCACGTCCCGACCGTGCTGCTGCTCGGCGACCTCTCTCTCTACCACGACATGAACGGCCTGTGGGCGATGCAGCGACACGGGCTGCGCGCGACGTTGGTCGTGTGCGACAACGACGGCGGCGGCGTCTTCAACTTCTTGCCGCAGGCGCAGCACCAGGACGTGTTCGAAGAGCTGTTCGCGACGCCGCTCAGCCTGGACCTCTCCCAGGTCGCGCGCCTCTACGGCCTTGTCTACAGCCCGGTCACCGACCGCTCAGGCCTCGAGCCGGCGATCGCCGACGCGATCGCGGCGCCCACCCCGACCATGGTCGTCGTCCGGTTCAAGCGCGAGGACAGCGTCAACGGACACCGGCTGTGCTGGGAATCGGCCGCTGCGGCCCTTCGCGTCTAGCTCGTCGGGGGAGTCCCAAGTCAGACCAGGGGAGCCCACACGCGCGGTCTCCTCAGACCAGGGCCGCGAGCAAGGCCTTGAACTTCAGCTCCGTCTCCTCCAGCTCGCGCGCGGGATCCGAGTCCGGCATCACGCCGACACCGGCGTAAAGCCGTGCCCCGTCCTCCCACAAAAGGCCGCATCGCAACGCCACCGCCAGCTCGCCGTCGCCCCGCCCGTCCATCCAACCGACCGCGCCCGCGTACCAACCACGCTCCATGCCTTCGAGCTCGTCGATGAGCGCGTCAGCCGCGGCTCGGGGCCAGCCGCCGACGGCGGGAGTGGGGTGGAGGGCGGCGGCCAGCTCGAGGACGTCCGCGGCGGGCTCGTCGAGGTCGGCTGTGACCGTGGTGGCGAGATGCTGGATGTTGGTGAACCTGACCACCTCCGGCGGGCGCGCCGTCACCGAGCGCGCGAGCGGCCGCAGGGCATCGACGACGAACTCCGACACCAGGCGATGCTCGTCGGCATCCTTGGCGCTCTCTTCGAGCTGGCGGGCGAGCCGATCGTCCTCGGCTTCGGTCGCCCCACGCGCGACCGACCCGGCCATCGGCTGCGCGACCGCCCGGCCGCCCGATCGCCGTACCAGCAGCTCCGGGGACGCCCCCGCGAAGGCGGTGCCGTCCGCGCCCGTGACGAGGTACGTGAAGCACGACGGATAGGCGGCGCGGAGGGCGCGCGCGACCATGCCCGCGGAGACCACGCCGTCGCCGCGCGCCATGACCTCGCGCGCGAGCACGACCTTGGCGGCGTCGCCGGCACGAAGCCGGGCCGCCGCGGTTTCGACCGCCGCCGTCCACGCCACGGGGTTGCGGACGGGAGTCACGCCCAGCTTTCGAGCGGCGGGCGCACGCACGCCCGGGGCGGCCAGCTCGAGCAGCGCCTCCGCACCCGGCGCCGTCGCGGTGGCGAACGTCCGGCCGCGCACCCGTGTGACCGCCAGCTCGGGCACGCGAAACAGCAGGGCCGGAAAACCCGACCACGGCCCGCCCGGCTCGCGATCTGGCCGGTAGGCAAAGCCACCGACGGCGATCGGTCCCGCGCCGAGCGCGCCCGAGCCGGCGCCGCCCAGAGAGCTGCTCAGCCTGCGCCACAGGCGGGATGCGGCGAGGAGGCGGTCCTCACCGGCTTCGAAGTCGCTGACCTTGCCCACCGCATCCTCGAGCGCCACTCCGCCCGGGGCGGCGACCAGGTCGAACGCGCGGCCGAGAGCCGCCACGCTGACCGCGTCGGGCATCGGCCGCTCGACGAGCAGCACCTCGCGCCCCGCGTCGCGCGCGGCGCTGACGAGGTCGACCAGGTCCGGCGTGCGATCCAGCTCCCATGAACGGACGGGGGCGGCGGTGATCAACGGCCCCTCCTTTCAATGTGCTCGCGCGCCGCGCGCAGCAGCGTGCGCTGAAAGTGGTGCCGCACCAGGGTGCCGCTCGCGTCCAGGAGCTCGTTGAACAGCTCGAGAAGCCTGCGTTCGGCGGCCTCGGCCGCTCCGCCCTCCGCCTGGATGCGCTCGCGCACGTGATGGTCGAACAGGTCGACCGCCTGCCGGGCGGTGCGGTCGACCGCGGCCGAGTAGTCCTTGCCTAGATCCATCAGCGCGCCGAAAGGAACGCCGGCCGCGATCAGCCGCATCCCCGCGGCGATCGCCTCCAGGTCGTCTGCCGGGTACAGCGGTTCATCGCCGCCTTCGCGCGGGACCAGCAGCCCGGCTTGCTCGAGGCTCAGGAGCAAAGGCGCGGCCACGCCGCTGCGCTCGGCGAGCTCGCTCAAGGTGAGGGTCTGCGGCGCGGCCGGCCGCGTGACCGCCGCCACCAGCGCTTCGTCCGAGGGCTCCAGCTCGCCGGCGAGAAAGCGCTGGATCACCGTCAGGGTGAAGCCCTGCTGCTGGAGCTTCTTGATGCGTCGCAGCCGCTCCAGGTGCTCGTCGCCGTACCAGGTGACCCGTCCGTCGCGCCGCGGCGCCGCGAGCAACCCCTTCCCCTGGTAGAAGCGAATCGTGTCCACGGCCACGCCGGCGGCGCGAGCCAATTGTTCGATCCGATACTCCATGAGTGGATACTCGCATAAACGATGTCTCCCCCTGACCCAAGAGGCGAGACGCCTTCGCTCCCGTTCAGGGGGTCGTCGGGCAGGCGCCCGCGCCGGCGGCGGCGGTGCGGTCTCCCAGGGTCAGCGGGATCGTGGTCGTGCTGCCGCCCCGCGCGACCGTGAGCTGCACGGTTTCGCCGGGGCCGTGGGGCTGGATCGCCCCGCCCAGGGTCTGGCCATTGATCAGGTCGACGCCATCGACCTTCTCGATGAGGTCACCCGAGCGCAGCCCGGCCCTGTCCGCGGGCGTGCCGGGCAGCGCGGTCGTGACCAGGACGCCGTAGCCCTGGACGTCCTTGCCGGCGGCGAGATAGGCGTCCTCTGGCTGATAGCAGACGCCGATGTACGGATGGCCGGGCTTGCGTCCCGCGATCAGGTCTTCGGCAATGCGCTTGGCGATGAGGCTGGGGATCGCGTAGCCGATCCCCTGACCGCCCGCATTGGTGGCGGTGTTGACTCCGATCACGTTGCCGCCGGCGTCCGCCAGCGGGCCGCCGGAGTTGCCCGGGTTGATGGCGGCATCGGTCTGCATCACATCGGGCAGGTCCTCGGCGGGCGTGCCGCCGCCGCCGCCGGCCGAGATGCTGCGGTGAAGTGCGGAGATGATGCCCGCCGTGACTGAGCTCTGGTTGCCGAGGGGGCTGCCGATGGCGACCACCTGCTGGCCGGCGACCAGCTTGGTCGAGTCGCCGAACTGCGCCAGGGGCAGCGACCCATCGCTCACCTTGACGACGGCGATGTCCTGTATCGGGTCGGTGCCCTGGACCGTGGCGGTGAAGTGGCGCCCGTCCGGCATCAACACCACGACCCTGGTGGCGTCGGCGACGACGTGGTTGTTGGTCACCAGGTAGCTCACGCCGTTCTGCCGCGCGATCACGAAGCCGCTGCCGATGCCGCCGCCGCCGCCATTCCTGCTGACGATCAGCTCGGCGACCGCGGGCCCGAGGACCTGCACCACATGGGCGGGGTCGAACGTTCCCGACGCGGGGATCGGAGCCGGGCTGACGACGGGGATGCTGATGGGGGTCCCGCTCGGACTTGGGCTCGGCGACGGGCGAGCGCTGCCCATCGGATGGATGGTGCAGGCGCCGGCGAGCAAGAGCGCCAGCACGGGAGCGATCAGGCGCAAGGCTCTCATCGGCTCATCCGTAGGTGTTCCAGTAATACATGTGGTCGAGCCACGTGGGATCAGCGCGGAAGGCGCGGGCGAAGAACTCCACCGCGTCAACGTAGTCGTAGTCGAGGTTGTAGTGCCAGATGGCCTGGCGCATGTTATACGGAGCGCCGTAGTGGACCAGGTAGCGGGCGGCGGCCAGGATGGCGTCGTGCGGGTCGTTCACGTTCCCACCCTCGCCATAGCCAGCCCACGTGCCGGGTAGGAACTGCATCGGTCCAAGGGCGCCCGCCGACGACGGCCCGTTGACCCGTCCGAAGTTGCTCTCGATGAAGTTGATGGAGGCGAGGTAGCTCGCATCCACGCCGTACCGCTGCTGCGCCTCGAGGTAATACGAGCGCAGCGCGCTCACCGGCCTGGCGTCCGTGTAGGGATGGATGAAATGGACGTTGACCAGGTAGTACTGATCGATGCCCGCGAGGGCGTACAGCGAATGCAGCGCCGCGATGGAATCCTGGAACGGCGCGGCCACGTCAGGCGGCAGCAGCGGCTCCACGGCCGCCTCCACGCTCGCGTAACCCGCCAGCTCGTAGAGCCTCAGCTCCTCCTGCCGCGCCGCGGCGCGATAGGCGTATGCCGCGTCTTCCATCGCCAGCTCCTTGCGTAAGCCGTCGATGACGCTCGAGGGCTGCTGCGCCGCGATGGCCTGCATCCGGCTCGAGGCCTGGGTCATCGCCAGCTCGGCGGCGACGATGCGCGCGGCTTCGTGGTGCGCGTTGGGGGCCGTGCCCGGATCCTGCGCCTCGACCGCGCGCGCGGGCGCCGCCAGGAGCACCGCGACCACCGCCGCGGCTGCGACTCGAATCAGGCCGACTCCGCCGCGATCGCCGGCCGGCCGGGGACCGTGGGCACGGCGGGCGCGTCCTCCGGGTAGGGGACGCTCTCGTCCACCGGGTGCAGCCCGACCGAGTCGAGCAGGCCGTCGACCTCGTCGCCGACCAGCTCGCCCTGTGCCATCAGGGCCTCCGCCGCGAGGTCGATGGCTTCACGGTTGGTGTACATGAGCCGCCAGGCGTCGATGTAGGCGGCGCCCATCACCTGCGCCACCGAGCGGCGTGCATGCGGGTTGCGCAGCACGGCGGCGGCCGGGTCGGGATCCTGCAACTGCTGCATCGCCTCGACCTGTGAGATGAGGTACTCGCCGATGTCGGCCGCCTTGCGGGACAGCTGAGGCTCCAGCGGCTCGGGTCCCATGCCGTACACGCCGACCATGTGTGCCGCCGTGCTGGTGGTCTGGATCAGGTCCATGCTCACGCCCGAAGAGTTCTCACCGTAGAAGACGCGCTCGGCGGCGATCGCCCCCAGGCCCGAACGCAATCGCCCCGCGAGCTGCGAGCGGAAGCGGACGAACTGCTCCTCCTTCGGGACGTTGTAGTGGTGACCGAGCGAGCCCGAGCGCATCCGGATGGAGAGACGGACCGAGCTGCGGTCGGACTCGTAGAAGCGGGCGGCGACGGCGTGGCCGAGCTCGTGGCGCGCGACCGCGACCTTGTCCCGCTCGGTGTACTCCACCGGCTCCGCCAGGCCGGCTTCGATGTTGCCCATCGCCTCGCGCATGTCCTTCCAGGCGAACGCCTTGCGGCCGTCTTCGAACGCATAGACCAGGGCGAGCGAAAGGGCCTGCTCGATCATCGCCGGCGAATAGCCCTCGGTGATGCGCGCGAACTCGTCACGCCGCTCGGCCGAGTCGAGGTCGGGGTCGTGCGCCTTCTTGTCGAAGTAGAGCGCCGCGATGTCCTTGCGACTCTCGCGCGTGGGGATGCGAAAGGTGATCGTGCGGCCGAAGCGTCCCGGGCGCGTGACCGCTTCGTCGAGGACGGAGGGCCGGTTCGTGGCCCCCATGAAAAAGATGTTGTAGCGGGGCGGACGCAGCTGGGGGAGGCGGAGGGGAATTCGCGTCCCGTTGAACGCGACCACGCGTGGCAGGAACAGCCCGTCGAGGGTCACGTTGACCATTCGCCGCACCAGCTTCTTGAAGAAGCCAGGGTTGTCCACGCCGTCCATCTGCACGAGCAGCATGTTCAGACCCATCTGGCCGCCGCCGAGCATTCCGCCCAGGCCGCCCATCGGCCCGCCGCCACCACCCATCCCGCCGCGGCGGTTGCCCAGCGCGTCGAACTCGTCGATGAAGATGGCGCAGCCGCCCCAGCGCTTCGCCTTGGCCTTGGCCGTGCGCACCATCATGAAAACCCCGAGCACGTCCATGCCGATGAACATGCCGGCGAAAGCGGCGCCCGAGGTGACGACGATGGGCACGTGCAGGGTCGATGCGATCGCCTTGGCGAGCATCGTCTTCCCGGTGCCCGGCGGTCCGACCATGAGCACGCCGCGTTCTCGCTTGCCGCCGGCCTGCACGTAGTTGCGCCCCTGCTCGATGAGCCTGAGCATGCGCATCATCTCGCCGACCGCCGCCTTCTGGCCGCGGACGTCCTCGATCTTGACGTCGAAGTTGGCGTCCCCCGGCTCGATCGTCTCGCGACCCATGCGCGAGTAAAGGAGCATCGGGCCGAAAAAGAGCATGAAGTTCGCCAGCATCAGCGCGAACAGATACGCGAGCTGCGTGACCAGCGCCAGCAGGAACTGGGGAAGCGCGTCGAGGGCGTCGGCCGGTTGCAGCGCGTAGAACTGATATGCGCCGCCGAAGTAGGCGCCGAGCAGGATCGCGATCCAGAGGATGCGGCGCCAGAAGATGGCGCGGTTCGTCTCGACGGTCCTCTCCTGCTGGCTCGCCTCCGGCGACATGCGCTCGGTCAGGATCAGCCAGCGCCGCACGATGGTGAGCAGGCCGCGGCAGACGAGCATCGCGAGCACCGAGTACCCGATCGACCAGGCGATGCCGAGCTGCAGGTAGATATAGGCGAAGGCGAAGGCCGAACTGCCGACGAACAGCGTGAAGATCCAGAAGATGATCACGGAGGGTCACTCACTATACGTCGAGAGGTTTCGCCGAGCTCGGGCTCGGGACGCCGCCGGGTGGCGTGGAAAGCCACGAGCGCGACGCCCACGGCCACGAGCAGGTCCCCCGGGCTGTAGGCGTCGACCAGCGGGCCCGGAAGGCCGATCCAGTCGGCGAGCCAGTTGAGGTGCGTGTCGGGGCCCATGAGCACGTACTGACCCACCACTCCGCGGTCGACGAGGAGGTGCGAGCCGCGCCCCGCGAGCTCGAGTGATACCGGCATCCGGCCGCCGTTGGCGATGACGGCGATGAGGTTCATCGCGGCTCCAGCCGTCACGAGCCACACGCCCGGCAGGCGACCGAAGTGCCAGACGGTCCAGCCGACGAGGCCCGCCAGCGACAGGGTATAGACGTACTGGACGCCCTCGACGCGGTTGAGCGGGCTGGTGACGGCGGCCTCTCTGATCAACAGCACGGCCAGGACGAAGAACGGCCAGCGAAATCTCATGTTGGCCAGGTTGCCGATCCGCCCGCCGGTGGCGATGCCGGCGCCAAGACCGACTAGGACAACCCCCAGCAGTAGCACCGGTGACTACTCCGCCGCGAGCCTTGACGCCGCTCCCGCCAGAACCCTGACGCCGACCGCGAACGCGTCCTCGTCGATGCGAAACCCAGGTGAGTGGTGGGCGGGCGGCGGTCCGCCCGCGGGCATCGCGCCGAGCATGAAGTAGCAGCCTGGGATCCGGGTCAGGAACTCCGCCACGTCGTCGCTGACCGTGAGCGGACGCCCCAGGACGCTGGCCCTATCGCCGATGAGCGAACGGCCGACGTCGAGCACCGTGCGCGTGATATTCGGCTCGTTCATCAACGGTACCGTCCCGTGAACCAGCCCCAGCGTCGAGTGTACGTCGAACTCGGTGTCCGTCTCATGCAGGAGATCGCGCAGGCGGCCCAGCGCCTGCTCACGCAGCGGCGCGGTGAAGGTGCGCAGGCTGCCCTGGACGAGGACGCCTCGCGGCACGATGTTCCACGCGCCGTCGGTGCTGATGTTGCCGATGGTGGTGTGGCACTGGACGCCATCCTCTTCGAGACCCTCGACCACTGTGTGCAGGCGCTCGACGAAGAAGGCCTGCGCGGCCAGGACGTTGCCGCGTCGGCCCATCATCCCGCCGTGCCCGCCAGGCCCACCGATGTTGATCTCGAAAGCATCGGAACCGGCCCACATCAGGCCCGGCCGGGAGATGACGGTTCCCGACTCCATGAAGCTGGTCACGTGGAGGCCGATGACCGAGTCGGGGTGAAAGTCGTCGAGCAGGCCGCGCGCGATCATCGCCTTGGCCCCGCTCACGATCTCCTCGGCCGGCTGGAAGACGAAAAGGTAGCGGCCGGCGAGCTCCGAGACGCCCTCGGCGAGGGTCCGCGCGGCGCCGACCATGATCGCCATGTGAGCGTCGTGGCCGCAGGCGTGCATGCGCCCGTCCGCACGCGACTCGAACGGCACGCCGGAGGCTTCGTGAATCGGCAGGGCGTCGATGTCGGCCCGGAGCATCACCGTCTTGCCCGGCCGCCCGCTGTCGAGCACGGCGACGACGCCCGTCTCGGTCGGGCAGGGCCGCAGCTCGAGGCCGAGCTCTCGGAGCCGCTCGCCCAGCTTCGCGCTGGTGGCGTGCTCGCTGAAGCTCACCTCGGGGTGCTGGTGGAAGTGTCGTCGCAGCTCGATCACCTCGTCGAGCACGGAGCGGCTCGGCTGGGCCATCGACGCCGGATCTTCAGTCATGCACGGGAGCCAGGCCGTATCCGCGCGCGGACGCTCTGACGAAGCTCGGACCCAGGCCGGGCTCCAGCTCGTCCAGCCGGCGCCTCAAGGTCAGCAGCGCCGAATGCACGGTCGAGTGGGCGGCGTGGCTTTGGAACAGGCCCGCTTCGATGAGGTCGCGAGCGGTCGCCGGCTTGGAACCCTGGGCGAGGTGCAGGACCAGCGCGGTTTGCTGCTGGGTCAGGTGGATCTCCTCGGGCCCAAGTTTCACCGTCCGGCGGGTCGGATCGAACTCCAGGCGGCCGAACCGGTAGCTGCCGGGGCGGCCGGTGCCCCGCTCGACCAGGCGCGCCGCCAGGTCGGAGTAGATGTGGGCCATGGGCACGTTGCCCTTGACGAAGTAGGAGCTCGCGCCCAGCTCGTAGGCCTTGCGGATGGCCGCCGAGTTGACCTGCGCCGCCGACAGCACGATGACCGGCAGGCCGGGATGGTGGTGGCGGATCCACTTGAGCAGCTCGAACCCAGAGTCCTCGCTTTCGTCCAGGACCAGGTCGAGGAGCACGGCGGCGACCCGCTCTCGCTCCAGGAGTTGCCGGGCCTCGGGGGCGGAGGCCGAGGTGGAGGGTTGGTAGCCGAGGTCGTGCAGGTCGATGCGAAGCTGCTGCCGCATCGCCGCCTCGTCTTCGACCACCAGCACCGACGAACCGAGGACGTCGGCCGGACGGTAGACCTCCAGGCCGGGCGGCAGCGGCGGCAGCCGCAGATCACGATTTCGGGAATGGGCTCTCGATCCGCCCTTAGGGCTCGGATTTTCCAAGATCTGTCCTACATTATTTTTAACGCTTTTTGACGTGGTCTGAACACTCAGATTCGAAGGACCCGGTGCATACTCCCTGCCGGGTCTGGCTCAAATTGGAAAAACAAAGGGGTAATATGGGGATGACCTGGAAACTCAAAGTCCAGAGGGTAGCCTTCGCGTTGCTGGTGGTGAGTGCTTTGGCCCTGGCGTCGGGCGCCAACTTCGCGGACGGCGTCTTCGCCTGGTCCTGGTAGGCATCGGCTAGGAACCATCAATCCGGCGCTCCCGCGAGCGCCGGATCGCCGCCGGCAACAGCGCATACAGGTCGGCGCGGTCGACCGCCTTGCTCATGTAGCCGACCACGTCCGGGTCATCGGTCCCGGAGGGGAAGACGGGGTACGCGGTGTAGAAGATGACCGGCACCTTCTGCCCGCGCGCGCGCAATTCGTTCAACAGGCCCCACCCGTCCATCGGCTCGGGCAGCATCAGGTCGATGATGGCGACATCCGGGCTGTCGGACTGGGCGCGCTCGAGCGCCTGGTCGGCATCCTCGGCCATCGAGACCTTGTAGCCGAGCATGCGTAGATCGGTCTCCAGGATCACGCGCCAAGCACGCTCATCGTCGACCACGAGGACCGTGGAGCCGCGCAGCTCTTTCGGCGTCGGTGCGATCGGTTTCGGCGGGGTGAACGGCAAGGGGTTCGTGGCGCAGTATATCGGTGGCAATGCCCAGCCCCGGCCCGCGGCACGTTAGGCGCAGCGCACGGTCCAGGGCGCCGGAGAGCCCGGCACCCGGGGGCCGGCCGGTCAGGCCGGTCGCCGCCCGGCGGTCGAACACGTTGACGCCGGCGGCGGTCGCGCACGAGCTCGGGAGCTGCGTCACCGAAGCCGACATCGTCCAGGTCCTGTACCGCGGACTCCATCCCCTTTTCGGATACGACGTCGTCAACCTGCACGTGCTGGAGCGCGAGGGTTGGTATCACTCGCTGACCATGGACTCCGGCGTCCTTCAGGATCTCCGCCGGCGCCCGCTCAGCGGTTCGGTGTTCGCTCGCCAGTACGCGAGCCCGCGCAGCACCGTCATTCCCCTCGACCCCAAGCGACAGGAGATGAGCAAGGGCCCGGGGGCCGGGCGCGACACCAAGTTTGCGATCTGGATCCCGGTCGAGCACCAGGGGGAGGTCATCGGCAGCGTCATCTACCAGGCGTATCGCAACCGCCGCGTGGCGCCGACGGAGGTCGCGTTCCTCGAGGAGGTCCATCGCAGCCTCGGGATCCTGATCGCCAACGCTTCGCTCAACGAGCTCACGCGCAACCAGGCGCGGCGACTCGGTGCGCT
The DNA here is from genome assembly GCA_004299235.1 of bacterium. Classification (NCBI taxonomy): domain Bacteria; species bacterium. The sequence goes on along the minus strand of SCQL01000035.1, from coordinate 7,893 downwards.
CAACAGCATCGCCCGGGCGATGGCCTCGACCCTGGACGAGGCGAGCGTCCTGGTGGCGCTGCAGACGACCCTCAGCGAGCTCCTGCCGGTCGACAGCCTGGAGCTGGTCTCGATGCCGGGCGACCAGGCCGACCAGGCGCGCCTGCTTCACGTCGAAGCCGATTCGGAGCCGACCTCGCTTGGGGTCTCGATGCGCTCACCACAACTCGCCCAAGCGCGCTTGGTGGTGCGTGATTCGACTCCCCGCCTCACCCATGAACCGAACTCGTCGCTCTGGGTCCCGGTCAAGGAAGGCGGCGTGGTGCGCGGCGCCCTCGGCATCACAGCCTCGAAGCCGTACGTCTATGAAGCGTCGACGGCCGCCTTCATGGAACTGGTGTCCGACGAGGTCACGCTCGCGCTGCGGAACGCGCGCAGCTACGAGGCCATCGAGGATCAGAGGCGCCGCCTCGAGGTGGTCAACTCCATCGGTCGCCGGCTCGCTTCGAGCCTGGACCGCTGGTCGATCATGCGGACGCTGCGCGAGGAGCTGGCCTCCTTCCTCAGCTTCGACGGCTTCATCCTCGCCACCATCACCCAGACCGCCGACGGGCCGGTCGCCGAGGGCTACCAGCACGTGGGCGGCATCGAGGAGGTCGTGCCCCCGGTGGCCCTGGCCGTGACGGGGCCCTCCCGTGAGGCGTACGAGACCGGCCGGCCGGTGCTGGTTCGCAACTCCCCGTGGGCGCGCACCTTCGACCATAAAGACCTGCAGCGCGAGCAGTGGACGGTGGGTCGGGGCGCCGCCGTCTTCGTCTCCGGCCCTGGGACCGACCGCCGCCTCGTCTCACGTTCGTTCCTGTGGGTGCCGGTGCTGAGCGGGGAGCGAATCACCGCCATGCTGTCCCTGCAGTCATATAGCGAAAGCGCGTTCGACGACTGGCACGTGAAGCTGCTCCAGGACGTCGCCGCGCACGTGAGCCTGGCGCTCGCCAATGCGGACAACTTCAGCGAGGCGCAGGCGGAGCGGGCGCGACTCGAAGCGCTCCACCTGCTGGAGATGGGCGTGGCCGGGGCGTCCGACGAGCGCCAGATCGCCGAGGCGATCTTCTCCGTGGTCAGCGATTACCTGGAGGCGACGCGCATGGTCCTCGCCTACCTGGACGTGGCCGGCAACGTGGCCGCCTTTGCGGCCGAGCGCGGAGGTGAGACGGCTGCCGTCGGCCCCGTGCCGATCGCCGAGGAGCCTTTCTTCCGCCGGTTGATCGAGCGGCCGGGGACCGTGCTGGAGGCCGAAGCGGCCGGCGGTGAGGACCTCGCCGGGCCGATCGGCAGCTACATCTTCTCGGACGCTCCGAGCCACGTGGTGTGGGTCCCGATCGCCCAGGATGAGCGCGTGGTCGCCGGCGTGATGGCGATGCGCAACGACGGTCGCCGGATCCTGCAGGCGCGTCTCAAACTGCTCGAAGCCGCCGCGCCGGTGGTCGGCATTGCGCTGCGCACGATGCGCCTCCACCACGCCAACGAGCTGGCGCTGGCCCAGTCCGTCCGCATCCAGGAGCTCGCGGCGCTCGCCGGCCACGAGCTCATGAGCGTGGTCGCGAACATCGCCGACCAGGCCAGGACGATGCTCGAGTGCGCGGGCGCGGTCTGCTGGGCGTTCGACACCGAGGGTCGAATCAGCGCCACCCGAGGCAGCGGCGACCCGGCGGCCCAAGAAGTCTTCTCATGGTCCGGCCTGAGCTCGGAGGACAGCTGGCGCGACGCGCCCGCGGGGCTCATGAGCGGCACCGCGGACGGCCAGGCCTGGAGCCTGATCCCGCTCTGGTATGGCGACCGCCTCGTCGGCGCGATCGGTTCGGTCCACGCTTCGACGCATCTGGCCGAACCCAGCTCCGCGGCCCTGGACTTCGCGCGCCACGCGGCCGTCGCGATCGAGAACTCCCGGCTGGTCGCGGAGACGCGCGGGCGCATCCGCACGTTGGAGGCCGTGGCCGCGTTCACCCAGCTCACCCCCACCGAGCCGGACCGCGCGCGCTCGGAGATGGCGCGGTTGGTCCGCCGCGCGCTCGCCGGCTCGCAGGGTGAGCTCTGGCTGCTCGAGGACGGCCAGCTGGTACGCCGCTCGGACGATGGAGAGGCGGTGCCGAGGGTCCCGGTCGCCGACGGCGAGCAGCTGCTGCGCGCGCTGGCCTCGCCGGCCGGCGGCCGGCGGCTCCGAGCTCTCCTCGACCTGCTCGGCGCTCCCCCCGATGCCTTCGCCATTCCGATCCAGGTCGAGGGGCGATTAGCCGGCCTGCTGGTGGCGCGGATGACCGGCGGCGCCGCCGAGACCAGGCGCCTGGCCGCGGTCCTGGCCGGCCAGGCCGCGGTGCTCATCGGCCAGCTCGAGCTGGTCGACGCCCTGGACCGCGAGCGGCGGATGATGAACGCGATCCTCCGCCATTCGCCGGTTGGCGTGATGCTGGAAGACGCGGCCGGCCGGATCGTGTACGCCAATCCCGAGGTCGAGTCGATCTACAGCCTGCGGGCGGCTGAGATGCCGGGCCGGAAACCGGCGGAGATCTACGCCGCCGCCGGCGCCGTTCCGAACGAGGAGGGCGAGTCCGACGGGACCCTCGAGCTGCGCATGCACGACCCGGACCGCACGGTCCACGTGCGCCGCGTCGTCATTCCTGGACTGGAGGGCGAGCCCGCGGGCATCCTCACGCTGCACGAGGACGTGACCGCGCAGCGCCTGGCGCTCGAAGCCAAAGACCTGATGCTTCGCGCCATCGGCCACGAGGTCCGCAGTCCGGCGGCGGCGATGAAGAACACGCTGGCGGGCATGATGCAATGGGACAGCACCATCGACGCGACCGGCCGCCGCGAGCTCCTGCAGGAGGCCTACGAGTCGTCCGACCGGTTGCTCAGCCTGGTCGAGAGCCAGCTGATCATCGCCAAGCTCGAGACGCGCCACTTCGAGCCGAGCCCGGAGCCGGTCGATCTCGGGCCGGCCGTCGACGGTGTGATGAGCATCCTCCAGCACCGCTACGCGGAACGGTCGGCCGCGGTCGAGGTCAGTCTCCCGCCCGATCTGCCCGCGGCGTTCTGCGAGCCGGCTCATCTCGGGCAGGTGCTCACCAACCTGATCGGCAACGCTCTCGAGTACACCTCCGAGCCGGTGATGGTCGAGGCCCGCCTGGCGCAGCGCGGCTGGCTCGAGATCACGGTGGCCGACCGCGGCCAGGGGCTTCCGGCCGCGGGCCTGGACAGCCTGTTCGAGAAGACAGGACCGGCAGGCCGCAGCCGATCACAGGGCGGCCTGGGCCTTGGGCTCTACCTGTGCCGGCTGGTGGTCGAGCGCTCGTTCGGCGGTCGCATCTGGGTCGCCTCGAGCGACCGCAGGGGGACGACCTTCAAGTTCACGGTTCCCGCACGAGTCCGCCCCTGAGAGGCACCGCTTCCTGCCGGGTCTTCCAACCACTAACGTTAGGCCTTCCATGAACGCCGCCGCGCCGCTGTGGGTGAGGGTTGGCGGCGGGATGGAGTCGATCCCCGACCGCCTCCGCCACGGACCCGCTGATGTCGAGTTTCCGCCGCCCGGCGGACCGTGGGAGCCGCTGGTCCTGAACGGCCGCCTTGTCGGCTGGGGGGAGCGTGGCGGCCTCGCGCTGGCGCGCCGCTGCGCCGAGCTCGGCCAGCGGCTTGGCGAGCAGCACCGCGACTACGTACTGGGACGCCTCGGCCACAAGCTGCGGTCGGCTGTCCTGGCGCTCCAGGAATCGGCCCGGCAGGCCGCGTTCGGCCGGCCCGAGCTGCTGGAGGCGGTCTTCGAGCAGGCGCAGGAGGTCGGCCGGCGCGCCGCGGCGGTGGAGGCCGCCGCCATCCAACCCAAGGACGGCGCTCGTGGGGTCGTGCTCGGAGCGGTGCTCAACCTCGCTCTGCCCAGCGGGGGGCGGGACCTGCCGCCGGAGGCCGTGGTGACCGGCTCGGAGCCGGCGCTGGTCGAGGCCTTCACCCGGGCGCGGGAATGGCTGGGCGGACAGGGAGTCGTCATCGCGGCCGAACCGGTCGGCTCGTGGTGGAAGGTCAGCCTGGAGGCCACCGGCGAGCGTCGGCCCCTGGCCATGCCGGAGATGGGCGAGCCGCTCCTGCGGCTCATCGTCGATACGCATCTCGATGGCTGGCTCGATTCGAGCCGCCGGGATCGCGCCGACATCTACCTGCCGGCCCAACCCCTCCGTTGACCGCGGTACGCCGGGTGGTGGCGCCCAACGCCGGACCGTACACCGGGCCCGGGACCAACACCTGGATCGTCGAGGCGGGCCCGGTGGTGGCGGTCATCGACCCGGGCCCTGACGACGACCGCCACCTGCAGGCTCTCAACCAGAAGCTCGCCGGCGCGACCGTCGGCGTCGTCCTGGTGACTCATTCGCATCCCGATCACCTGCCGCTCGCGGAGCGTTTCGCCAGGCCCCATCACGCTTCGGTCCGCCGTTACCCGGAGCTTGGTGACGGCGACGTCGTGCGAGTCGGCACGCTCAACGTGACCGCGCTTCACACCCCCGGCCACAGCGCCGACCACCTGTGCTTCTGGCTCGCGGGCGACGGCGCGATGTTCACCGGCGATCTGATACTGGGGCGCGGCAGCTCGATGGTCACCTACCCGGAGGGCGACGTGGCCGCCTACCTGCGCTCGCTCGACAGGCTGGCCGAGCTCAAGCCCCGGATGCTGTTCCCAGGCCACTGGGACCCGGTGACCGGCGCCATGGCAAAGATCGCCGGCTACCGCGCTCACCGGCTGGAGAGGGAGGCGCAGGTGCTCGCCGAGATCAGGCGAGGGCGGGGCACCGCGCATGAGCTGACCCGGCGCGTGTACGGGACCGAGCTCGAGGACAGGCTGAGGGTGGCGGCGGAGATGACGCTGCGGGCGCATCTCCGCAAGCTGGTCGACGACGGCGCCGTGCGCGTTCGCGGCACCGGTGGCGAAGAGGTCTACGAACCGACGGTATCGTAGGCGGCGTGATCGATCCGCGGCCGCCGATGCTTGCGTTGCCGGCGGCAGACCTGGAGTCCTGGCTCGCCGCCCAGGACGCACCTGCCTACCGCCGGCGCCAGGTTTGGGGCTGGCTGGCGCGGGGCGCGACATCTTTCGCCTCGATGCATGACGTGCCCAAGCAACTCCGGCTCGCGCTCGACCGCGACTTTCGCGCCACCTCGCTGCGCCCGATCGCGTTCAGCCAAGCGGAGCGCGGGCTCACCTCCAAGACGCTGTTCGAGCTCGATGGCGGCCATTCGGTGGAGGCCGTCGTCATGCGCTACGCGGATCGCTCGACCCTGTGCATCTCTTCGCAGGCCGGCTGCCCGATCGGATGTCCGTTTTGCGCCACCGGCAAGTTTCCCTTCGGCCGCAACCTCAAGGCCCACGAAATCGTGGAGCAGGCGGTCGACGCCGCACGGCTGCTGGCGAGCGAAGGCCGGCGGCTGTCGCATGTGGTGTTCATGGGCATGGGCGAGCCGATGGCGAACTACCAGTCGGTCATCGAATCCGTGCGCCGCCTCGCCGACCCGGACCTGCTCGGCATCAGTCCGCGGCGGATCGTCGTCTCGACGAGCGGCCTCATCCCGCGCATCACGCAGCTCGGTGATGAGAAGCTGCCGGTGACGCTCGCGATCTCGCTACACGCCGCTCGTGACGAGCTGCGTGACGTGCTGGTGCCCATCAATCGCAAGTACCCGGTGGGCGACCTGGTGGAGGCGGCACAGGGCTACGGGGCGAAGACGGGCCGGCGGGTCAGCTACGAGTGGGTGCTGCTGGCGGGAGTCAACGACACCGAGCGAGACGCGAAGGAGCTCGGTGGACTGCTGCGCCGCAAGCTCGCGCATGTGAACCTCATCCCGTTCAACCCGGTTGAAGGCACGCCCTATCGTGCCCCCGACCGCCCGTCGATCCGGCGCTTCAAGGAGATGGTGGAGGCGCAGGGATTGAACGTCACCGTGCGCGACACACGCGGCCGCGAGGCCGACGCCGCCTGCGGCCAGCTGCATGAGCGGGTCATGCGCAGCCGGCAGGCGGTGGCCACCTCAGCCGGGCACGCGCAGGGCGCGCTCTGAACCATCGGCGCGCTGTACGCCGGCACTTCCGGTTTCAGCTACCAGGGCTGGCGGGGTGATTTCTATCCGGCCGGCCTTGCCGGCTCGAAGATGCTCGCCTACTACTCGGAGCGGCTCAACGGCGTCGAGCTGAACGGCAGCTTCTATCGAACCCCGCCGGAGCCGACCCTGGTGAGGTGGGCCGCCACGACCGAGCCGGGCTTTCGGTTTTGCATGAAGGCCAACCGCGGCCTGACGTACTCGGCGGAAGGCTTCGATCGTGTCGGCCTGGCGCGGCTCTTCGGCGAGCGCGTGGCGCCGCTCGGCGAGCGGCTCGGTCCGATCCTGCTGCAGTTCCCGCCGGCGCGACAGCTCAACGTCGAGCTTCTCGACTCGCTGCTGGGCGCGCTCGGCCGGCCGGCCGCGGCGGAGTTCCGCCATGAGTCCTGGTTTCACGACCAGACGTATCGCGTCCTCCGCGCCCATGGGAGCGCGCTGGTCGTCACCGATGAGGAGAAGTGGCCCCGCGCGCCGCTCGTCGACCTCGGTCCGGCCGCCTACTTCCGGCTGCGGCGGGGCTACACCACAGCATCGCTGCGGCCGTGGCTCGCGGAGCTGAGATCCGCGGTCGCCTCGCACGACGAGGTCCACGTCTACTTCAAGCACGATCCGGAATCGCCGTCGCTGGCGCGCCGCGTGCTGCGCCTCGTGGCGGCTAACCTGTCCGATCCCCGAGTAGCCGAGACGCGCGGCGGCTGAAGGACTGGGAAGAGGGCGTGCGCGTGGGGCTCGGAGGCCCACAAGCTATGTCGGTGGGGAAGGATGACCCCCTCTCCCCTCCGGGGAGAGGGCGAGGGTGAGGGGCGCGGGCTGGCTACCACCGCGCGAGAGAGATTTTGTTACTGATTTACAGCCTTCAGTTGCTTGACACCCCAAACGGATGTTTGGTAGCATGGTCCGTATGTTGGGGGTTGGGGGCACAGACCTTGAGGAACTGGCGCTCGCGGTGCGCAAATTCCAGCGCCGCGACGAGCGCCGCGTCGACGCCAAGGGCCTGCGCGGCCTGATCGACGCCTTGGAGGGCGAGTTCGCCGCCGAAGCCCGCCGCCTCCAGGAGTCGGGCGAGCATCTGGAGGGCGGCAGCGTCTCCGCCGTCGCCTGGCTGAGCCGGACCTGCGCCATGTCCGCCACCTCCGCCGCCGACCGACTCTGCGTCGGTGAGCAGCTGGAGTCGCTACCCAAAGTCGCCCAAGCCCTCGGCTCGGGGGAGATCGGCTACCAGTCGACGGCCCTGCTCTGCCACCTGCGCCAGCAGCTCGACGACAAGCACGAGCTCTTCGACGAAGAAGAGATGCTGGAGCTGGCGCGCCGGCACTCCGTCTCCAGCCTGCGCTTTCTCTGCCGCTACGCCCGCCATGTCGCCGACCCCGACGGCTTCTTCAACCAGGCGGAAGAGGACTACAGCCGCCGCCGCCTGCACGTCAGCCTGATGGCCGACGGCATGCACGCCATCGAGGGCGTGCTCGACCCCGAAGGCGGAGCGGCGCTGCGCACGGCGCTGGAGGCCCTGGCCAAGCGGCTGGGCCCGGACGACGAGCGCAGCCACCGCCAGCGGATGGCGGACGCCCTGGTCGAGTGTGTGGGGCACGCCATGGACGAGCGCTGCCGCGACGCAACGGGGTCAGGCCGCACCTCACCCTGACGACCACGCTGGAGGGGCTGAAGAACGAGCTCGGCGCCCCCGCGGCCGACCTCGAGCTCTCGCTGCCGATCTCCACCCGGACGGTGGAGCGCCTGGCCTGCGACGCCGCCATCTCCCGCGTCCTGCTCGCCGGCTCG
>SCQL01000034.1 GCA_004299235.1 bacterium | reverse complement strand
GAGAAGCTGGTCGGGACCGACTTCTCCGACTACTTCACCGAGCCGGAGAAGGCCCGCGAGGGCTATGAGCAGGTCTTCGCCAAGGGCTTCGTCACCGACTACCCGCTGACCATCCGGCACAAGGACGGGCGGCTGACCGACGTCCTCTACAACGCCTCGGTCTACAAGGATGCGCGGGGCAAGGTGCTCGGCGTCTTCGCCGCCGCCCGCGACGTGACCGAAACCAGCCGCGTCATGCGCGAGTTCGCCGAGACGAAGAACCTCCTCGACAACATCCTGCAGAGCTCCATCAAGTACTCCATCATCGGGAAGGACCTCGACCACCGCATTCTCTCGTGGAACGAGGGAGCGCATCGGAACTACGGGTACACGGCGGAAGAGATCCTGGGCAAGAACTCCGAGATCCTGCACACGCCGGAGGACCTGAAATCCGGTGCCGTCAAGAAGCTGCTCGAGACCGCCTTCCAGAAGGGACTGGCCGAGGGGGAGTTCGTGCGCGTCCGCAAGGACGGCGCGCGCTTCGCGGCGAGCGTCGTCATCACCCGCCGCAATGATGCCTCTGGCAGTCCGATCGGTTACCTGCTGATGTCGAGTGACATCTCGGAGAAGAAGCGAGCCGAGGAGCAGGTGCTCGCCGCCTCCCAGTACGCGCGCAGCCTCATCGAGTCCAGCCTGGACCCGCTCGTCACCATCAGCCCCGAGGGCAAGATCACCGACGTCAACGAAGCCACCATCAAGGTGACCGGTGTGCCGCGGGAAGAGCTCATCGGGACGGACTTCTCGAACTATTTCACTGAGCCTGACAAGGCGCGTGAGGGCTACCAGCAGGTCTTCGCCAAGGGATCGGTCACCGGCTACCCGCTGACGATCCGTCATCGGAACCGGCAGCTCACCGAGGTCCTGTACAACGCCTCGGTTTACAAGGATGTCCGCGGCAACGTGCTCGGCGTCTTCGCGGCGGCGCGCGACGTGACCGTGCAGAAGAAGGTCGAGGCCGAGATCGCCGAGCAGCGCGGCAAGGAGCTGGAGAGGCTCGCGGAGCTTGAGCGCTTCCAGAAGCTGACCGTCGGGCGCGAACTCAAGATGATCGAGCTCAAAAACGAGATCGAGGAGCTGAAGAACAGGTCGGTCAAGGAATGATTGCGGCGCATAGCGACAGCCCGAGTGTGCTCAGGGACGGCGGGCCGGTCGACGCGCGCAGCTACGCCAGCGCCATCCTCAACATCCTCGAGGACGCTGCCGAAGAGAGGGCTCGGCTGACCAGTATGCAACGCGCCGTCCTCAACATCCTCGACGACTCGGCCGGCGAGAAGACACGGCTCGAGGCAATGCAGCGGGCAATGCTGAACATCCTGGACGACTCGGCCGGCGAGAAGGCCGGCCAGGCCGACACGCAGCGCGCCGCCCTCAACATCCTCGACGACTTCGCCGGCGAGAAGACACTCCTCGAGGCCACGCAGAAGGCGATCCTGAACATCCTGGACGACTCGGCCGAGGAGAGGGCCGGCCTGGCGGACACGCAGCGCGCAGCCCTCAACATCCTCGACGACTTCGACCTCGAAAAAAAGAAGGTCGGCCAGGTCAACGTCGAGCTTCGCAACGAGATCGCGGAACGCGAGCGGGTCGAGGAAGCTCTGCGACACGCCAAGGCGTCGGCCGAGGGGGCGAGCAAGGAACTCGAGGCGTTCAGCTATTCGGTCGCCCACGACCTGCGCGCTCCCCTGCGCAGCATCGATGGTTTCAGCCAGGCCCTCCTCGAAGACTGCGCCGACCGCCTCGACGCTGACGGTTCGAGGTACCTGAAGCACATCCGCGAGGCGGCGCAGCAGATGGGTGGGCTCATCGACGACCTCTTGAATCTGTCCCGCGTGACCCGGGCCGACCTCCGCCGCGAGCGCGTGGATCTGAGCGAGCTCGCCCGGTCGGCGATCGAGAGGCTGCGGCAATTGCAGCCGGACCGCCAGGTCGAACTGGTCGTCCATGATGGTCTGGTGACGCGGGCCGACCCGCGGCTCCTCGATATCGTGCTCACGAACCTACTCGGCAACGCCTGGAAGTTCACGGGCAAGCGGCCGGCCGCGCGGATCGAGTTCACCGCCAGGACCGACGAGCGCCCGCCGGTCTACTTCGTGCGCGACAACGGCGCCGGATTCGATGCCACGTACGTGGACAAGCTGTTCGGCGTGTTTCAGCGCCTGCACACCGCTCGCGAGTTCGAGGGCACGGGCATCGGCCTGGCCACGGTGCGAAGGATTGTCAGTCGACACGGCGGCAAGGTCTGGGCCGAGGGAGCGGTGGACCAGGGCGCGACGTTCTATTTCACCCTTGAGGAGGCGCACGCATGATGGACAAGATCCTCCTGCTGGTCGAGGACAGCCAGCGCGACGAAGAGCTGGCCCTCCGCGCGCTGCGCAAGAACAACATCAAGAACGAGGTGGTGATCATGCGCGATGGCGTGGAGGCGCTCGAATACCTGTTCGCCACAGGAGCCCACGCCGGCCGGAACACCGCCGAGCTTCCGACGGTCGTCCTCCTCGATCTCAAGCTGCCAAAGATCGACGGCATCGAGGTGCTGCGCCGCATTCGCGCGGACGAGCGAACCAAGCTCCTGCCCGTCGTCATCCTGACCTCCTCCAAGGAGGAGAAGGACCGGCTCGCCGGCTATGCCTCCGGCGCCAACAGCTTCGTGCGCAAACCGATCGACTTCGCGGAGTTCTCCGGCGCGATCGCCCAGCTTGGCCTCTACTGGCTTCTCTTGAACGAAACGGTGCCCCGCGCGGAGGGGTGAGCGTTGGTCCGACCCTTGCGCCTCCCGCTTGTCGACAGGTCGGAGACGGATACCGTTCATCAACCCAGGAGGACAGTTCGGGTAAATCTGGAGGCGCCCGCGGTACCAGGACCGCACCGAAACCAGCCGTCGGTTCGGGAAGCCTGATCGCGTGGCCAATCCCATCCGCGTGCTCGTCCTCGAGGACAATCCGGCCGACGCCGAGCTGGCCATTCGGCAGATAGCCGCCTCAGGTTTCGAACCTGAATGGCAGCGGGTGGACAACGAGGCGGACTACCTCGCCCACCTGACCAGCGACCTGGACGTCATCATTGCCGACTACTCGTTGCCTCAGTTCGATGCGCAACAGGCGCTGAGCCTGCTGAACGAACGGGGACTGGACATCGCATTCATCGTCGTGTCGGGAGCCGTCGGCGAAGGCACGGCCGTGCACCTCATGCAGAGCGGAGCCGACGACTACCTGCTCAAGGACCGGCTGGCGCGCCTGGGCCCGGCGGTGGCCAAGGCTCTCGAGCGGCGCCTCCTGCGAGAGGAGGCGCGGCGGGCCGTCGAGCGCTACCGCAAGATCCGCGTGCTCGTGCTCGAGGACAACTCGGCCGACGCCGAGCTGGCCATTCGAGAGATCACCGCTGCCGGGTTTGAGCCCGAATGGGAGCGGGTGGACACCGAGTCGGGCTATCTCGCTCACCTCACCCCCGACCTCGACGTCATCGTCGCCGACTTCACCCTGCCTCAGTTCAACGCCCAACAGGCGCTGGCCGCGCTGAGTGAACTCGGGCTGGACGTCGTCTTCATCGTCGTCTCGGGAACCATCGGCGAAGAGGCGGCCGTGCGTCTCATGCAGAGCGGAGCCGCCGACTATGTGTTCAAGGACCGGCTGGCGCGCCTGGGTGCGGCAGTGGCCAGGGCCCTCGAGCGGCGCCGCCTGCGGATGGAGGCGCGACTGGCCGAGGCGGCGCTGGCCGCGAACGAGGCCAAGAGTCAGTTCCTCGCCAACATGAGCCACGAGCTGCGCACCCCTTTGAACGCGATCCTCGGCTTTGCGGAGCTGATGATCGACGATGCCGAAGGCAGATTCACAGCCGCGCAGCAGAGGGTTTTCCTCCAGAACATCCACCGCAGCGGCAGGCACCTGCTCGGCCTGATCACCGACATTCTCGACCTCTCCAAGATCGAGGCCGGCCGGATGGATCTTCAACTGGAATCAGTCAAGGTGGAGGCAGCGGTGGCGGAGGTGATCAGCACCGCTCAACCGCTGGCCGACCAGAAGCGGATCGCGTTACAAGTGGAGGCAGGCAGTGCCGGCGAACTGGTCGCCGACCCCGCCAAGGTGAGGCAGATGTTGCTCAACCTGGTGTCGAATGGGATCAAATTCACCCCCGAGGGCGGTTCGGTGGCGATTCGGACCCAGCGCACGACGAACACCGTCGAGATTTCAGTCGCCGACACCGGGATCGGTATTGCCGAAGCCGACCAGGCCCGGATCTTCCAGGAGTTCCAGCAACTCCACGCCGGCGCCGGGAACCGGACTCCTGGGACTGGGCTTGGCTTGGCCATCACGCGCCGCCTGGCCAGACTCCACGGGGGGGACGTTCAGCTCGCCAGTGAACCAGGCAGAGGCAGCACGTTCACGTTGTCCCTACCCCTTTTGGGCCCGGAGCGAGCTGCGCCGGCCGGCGACCATGTCGAAGCCGGCCAAAAGGCGGACCCACGGTCGGCGGGACGCCTCGTCTTGATCGGAGAGGACGACCCGCAGGCCGCCGAGCTCTTGAGCCGCAATCTCGAGCAGGGCGGATTCCAGACGGAGGTCGCAGAAACGGGCGCGGGGGTGCTGGCCAAGGCGCGACAGTTGCGGCCGATGGCGATCACGCTCGACATCCTGCTGCCCGACATCGACGGCTGGGAGGTGTTGACCCGACTGAAGCAGGATGATTCGACCAAGGACATTCCCGTCATCGTGGTCAGCGTCGTCGACAATCCGGCGTTGGGCAAGGCGCTTGGCGCTCTCGACTACTTCGTCAAACCCGTGCCCGCCAAAGATCTGCTCCAGCGTCTCAGCCGGTTCCATTTCGAGCCCAGCGCCGGGCGCGACCACCGCCATGTGCTCGTGGTTGACGATGAGCAGCCCAACCGTGAGTTCTTAGCCGAGGTCCTGGAGTCGGCCGGCTACACGGTTACCGTGGCCGGCGGCGGTCGTGAAGCGATACGCATGGCGCTCTCCGCCCGACCGGACCTCGTCCTGCTCGACCTCATGATGCCCGGGGTGACGGGTTTCGACGTCGTGGAAGCACTGCGCGCTGACGAGGCCACGCGGGCGACCCCGATCATGGTGCTGACGGCAAAAGACCTGACCGCTGAAGACAAACGGCAGCTCAACGGCCACGTGTCGGCAATCCTCAGCCGCGGCTCCACCGCCAGCGCTGACCTGGTCGCTCACCTTCAGGAGGTTGCCACCCACCACACGAGCGAGCATTGAGCGGGCTCGTTGCCTCAGCTCGGCCACCCGGTCGCGGCCCGCTCAAACGTCAATCCACCACGACCCGTGGTGTCAATCAATTGCGGCATTGACGCGCTGTTTAGGCCGTGGTATACGTCGGCGGAGCTACCACGGCCGGTGGTGGCATGGATGCGGGGAGCGGTGCCTCTGGCAAGGCACCGAGGAGCTGATGGCAAGATGAGTCCGATCAGCCGGCGTGCGGTCGTCGTGACCGCGCATTTCCAGTCCTTGGCTCCGCGCGCCCCCGTGCTCAGAGGTGCCGTCTGCATTAGGGGGTAGTGAGCATGGTCCGTACCCGTCTTGCGTCATCCGCGCTCGCCGCGCTGGCGGCGGGGGCGCTGGCCCTGGCGCCCGCCCCGCGAACCGGGGCGACCGCGATCTCCCCGATCGGCTTCGAGACCCCGACTTTGGTCGACCCCATCCACACGAACGGTGAGCCGGACATCGCGGTCGACCCGTTCGGCCGCGTCTTCGTCAGCGGCCCCACCGGGACCGGCACGCAGCGAAGCACCTGGTTCGGATCCGTGGACGGCGGCCACACCTACCGGGTCATGGCCCAGAAGGTGACCCCTTCCTCGATCGTCGGCATCCCCGCGCCTCAGCCGGGCGGTGGCGACACCGACATCAACTTCGACCGTAGCGGCAAGCAGTACTTCGCCGACCTGTACGGACTCGTGTGCTTGCGGGTCGCGGTGACCGGGCCCACGAACTCCGGCGCGTCGGACCAGGAGAACGTCTACCCCGGTGGGTGCGGCACCGCCAACGCCCCGGGCGCCGACCGGCAGTGGCTGGCTGTGTACGACCCGTCGCCGGACACCCCGAACCAATCGGCCTACCGCGCCGCCAACGGCAAGACGCCACTGATCTACCTGGAGTACAACAACCTCATCGGTCCGGGCCCCAACGGTGGCGCGCAGTGGAACATGAGCACCGACGGCCTCGACTTCATCAACGCCACCGCGGGTGAGGTCCCATCAGGTACGGGCGTGATGTACACGCCGTTCGGCGCTGACGGCTACCCGGCCCTCGACCAGGTCACCGGCAAGGTTTTCCAGGCGGCCGGCTGCACCACGGCCAATGGCTGCAGGTCGACCGGCCTGTGGCTGAACATCGGCACGCCTGATTCAACCGGCACGCTGCACTTCCTGGACGACGGCGGCAACGGCAGCCAGGATCTGACGAGGCTCATCAGGATCGCCGATACGCCCACCGGCTCTCCGGACACGCTCTTCTCCGTCCTCTCGATGGACAGCGGACGCAACCTTTTCGCCGTCTGGGCGATCAGCAGCACCAACCCGGCCCAACGTCAGGTTTTCGTCAGCGCGGCCTCCGCGGCCAGCGGCTGGGCCGACTGGTCGACACCGATCCAGGTGAGCGACGGATCGAGTGCGACCGGCGACGCGGCCAACGTCTTTCCGTGGATCAAGGCCGGGGGGCCCGGTCGTGCCGATGCCGTTTGGTACGGCTCCGACAAGCAGGTGGATCCGAGCAGTCACAACCAGCAGACCTGGAACGTCTTCATGTCGCAGGTCGTCTTTCCGACCGGCACGGATTCGAGCCTCACCGGGGCGGCGCCCGTCGCCACCCTGGTCAAGGTGACGCCGCATCCGATGCACTACGACGACATCTGCCTCACGGGGACGGATTGCATCCGTTCCACCGGAAACCGAAACCTGGCCGACTTTTTCCAGGTCAACATCGACCGCTCGGGCGCCGCGGAGATCGTCTACGACGACACCTCCAATGGCCTGATCCAGAATCCCATCCCATCCAGCATCCCGCAGGTCGCGGACCACTCGGGCGCCGGCGTGATAACAGTCGCGAGACAGTCGTCGGGCATGGGCCTGTTCGGCACCGCGGTCTCTGGTCCGTCGAACGCTCCGGTGAGCGGGCTGCCCGACCCCGCGGGTGACGCCCTGTACCCGGTCATCGGCGGGACCAACCAGCCCGGCATGGACATCCGCTCAAGCCAGCTCAGTCTCTCGGCTGACGGCAAGACTCTGAACGTGACCATGCAGGTCGGAGGCGACCTCACCAACCCGGCGCCCACGCTCGCGGGGATCCCGGGCGCCACCAACTTGCAGTACCTCACCCGCTGGCAGCTTGGCAACACCATCTACTACGCCGCCATGGAGAACAGTGCCTCCAACCGGCCGAGCTTCTACGCCGGAGCGGCCCAGAGCATCGATTTGTGCTCGGTCTCCGCGTGCTTCCCGCACGTGCTCACCTACCCGGAGCCGGGCGCCGGTCCGACCTTCACCGGGAAGACGGAGAGCGGGACCATCGGGTGTCCGGCGGCGCCCTCGGCCACCAACCCCTGCACGCTGACGGTCAGCGTCAACGTCGCCGATATCGGCGGCCCGACGGCCGGCAGCCGGCTCGAGGAGGTCGGCGCCTACACACTGGCGGCGACTTTGCGGGAGGGCGACGAGAGCAACGCCACGGCCGAGTCGGACACGGTCCCGCTCGAGATCGACGGCGTCTGCTGCAACGACTTCGAGGCCTCGGTCCAGAACGGCGGTCCCGGCCCCTGCCATGAAGCCGACGGCGACGGGCACGTGCCCGACGGACATGGCGGCCAGGCGCAGGTGCGATTCGACCAGGATGCGTGCGAGGACGGCGCCGCGCAGTCGATCCAGGCTGACGATCCGAGCACCGGCGACAGCTTCCAGGCCGGCCAGGTTTCGGCGATCACCTTCAACGACGCACTCTCGAACGTGACGATTTCGGGCACCGGCACGCATAACGGAAACCCCGTGAAGTTCACTCTGGTCGCGGTCGGGGGCGGCGCGGGAATCGGGGCGGCGAGCCTGACATTGAGCGACGGCTACGCCGCCGGCGGGACTCTCCTCGACGGCTCGATCACCCTCTGACCATCTCTTGCCTTGGGAGGCCGCCCAGGCGTTGCCTGGGCGGCCTCAGCTCGCACCAGGGCGGCCGGGCCCGCCGGCGCGGTAAGCGCATCCCCAGCCGCTCGCCTGGCGCATCATGTCCGCCAGTGGAATCAACCGAGAAAACCAAGCCCGCAAGCGGCAGCCGGCTGAAGGGCGATGACTGCGAGCGCGATTGGATCTGGGAAAGAGAGATCGAAACGGCGCCGAGGGAAGAGACCTTCCGCGTCGGCGCCGCGGCGTGGGACCGGCAGTTCCGCCGCCTGAGAGAGGCCTCCCCTTTTTACGCGCGTAAGTTCCGCGAGGCGGGCGCAGGCTCCTCCTTCGTCGGCCTTGCCGACATCGCCAGGCTCCCGTTCACCACCAAGGAGGAGCTCAGGCGCGCCCTCGATGAAGACCCTCCGTTCGGCACCAACCTGTGCGTCGATCCCAACCAGGTCAAACGCATCTACCAGACCAGCGGCACGACCGGCGCGCCGAGCATCCTGGCGCTGACCCGAGCCGACATGGAGATCTGGACGGTCATGGGCACGCGCACGTACTACGCCACCGGCATCCATGAGCACAGCAGCGTGCTGACGACGTTCGGAGCGGGACCGTTCGTCGCCGGCCATACGCATTTCGTGCTGCTGCGCATCGGGACGCGCTCGGTGCCGGTCGCGCCGGGCGACACCGGCAGGGTGCTGTTCGGTTTGCGAATGAAACTCGCCGACACGCTGCTGGCGACTGCGTCCTTTGCGCAATACCTGGCGAACCGCCTCGAGAAGGATCCTGAGCCGGGCGCGCTCGCGCTGACCCATGTCGTGACCGGGGGTGAGCCCGGCGGTGGCATCGCGGCGATCCGCGATCACATCCAGAGGGTGCTTGGCGCCACCGTCACCGAGGTCATGGGCATCGGTGACATCGCGCCCTCGCTCTTCGGCGAGTGCGCGCACCAGCAGGGCATGCATTTCTGCGGCGCGGGGCACGTGTGGCCGGAGCTCATCCATCCGGACACGCAGGAACCGATGGCGATCGAAACCGGCGCGGTCGGCGAGCTCGTCTACACGACTCTGACCCGGAAGGCCATGCCGGTGGTGCGCTTTCGCGGCGGCGACATCGTGCGCATCGAGGGCACCTCCTGCGAATGCGGGCGAACCGGCTTTCGCATGCGGGTCCTCGGACGGCGCGATGACTTGTTCATCGTGCGCGGGGTGAACGTGTACCCGACTGCGATCCTGTCCGTGGTCGGCGACTTCCGGCCGCGTGTGACAGGACGCGCGCGCGTGATCCGCCAGGGCGGGGAGGTCAGCGTCACGCCGCCGGTGCCCATCGAGGTCGAGGTCCCCGCGGATCACGCGTCTGACGGAGCGCTTGCGGGCGAGATCCAGAACGCGATCCATTCGAGGCTGACCTTTCGAAGCCAGGTCACGCTGATTCCGGAGACGGCTTTCGGCGATAGCGCCTACAAGACGAGGTTGACGGTGGATCGGCCGTGAGCGGTGACCTCCCCGCTGGGCGGGGAGGGTAGGGTGGGCAGACGCATGAGCAGCAGGCGGTCAAGCAAGAAACTGCGCTCCGACCTCGGCTGGAGCACCGCCGACCGGATCGTGGTCCGCGGCCACGACCTCGCCGAGG
Source organism: bacterium (assembly GCA_004299235.1). NCBI lineage: Bacteria > bacterium. The sequence goes on along the minus strand of SCQL01000034.1, from coordinate 5,309 downwards.
AGCTGATCGGCAAGGTCTCGCTCGGCGACGTCGCGTTTCTCGAGCTGAAGGGCCGCCTCCCGACCCAGCAGGAATCGGCCGTCTTCAACGCCATCGCCGTGGCTCTCGTGGAGCACGGCATGACCCCGAGCGCGCTTGCCGCCCGCCTCACCTACTTCGGCGCACCGGAGTCGCTCCAGGCCGCGGTCGCCGCCGGGCTGCTGGGTATGGGGGACCGGTTCGGCGGCTCCGTCGAGGAGGCCGCCCGCATCCTGCAGGAGGCCGTGGCCGAGGCCGGACCGGAGGCCGACCTGCGCCACATCGCGCGCCACATCGTGGCCACGCACAAGGCAAGAAAGCGGTTCATCGCCGGCCTCGGCCACCCCCTTCACAAGCCGATCGATCCCCGGACGCCCAAGCTCTTCGACCTGGCGGCGAGGAACGGCTTTTCCGGCCGGCACGTGAGGCTCATGGAGATGCTCTCGGAAGAGGCCACGCGCAGCTACCGGCGCGAGCTGCCTGTGAACGCGACCGGGGCGATCGGGGCCATCGCGAGCGAGCTCGAGATTCCGTGGCGGGTCTGCCGTGGGCTGGCGGTCATGGCGAGGGCGATCGGCCTGGTCGCGCACGTCCAGGAGGAGATCCAGGACCCGCTCGCCGGCGAGGTCTGGAGCCGGGTCGAGGATGAGTCGTCGGAGCACCTCCGCAGCTGACCTGAAACCGATCGTTGCCTGCGCAGTCATCGGGCTAACATAGGTTTTCGCGGTCCGCGGTCCGGCTGGAAAGGAGGCAGATCTTGCCCGCCAACGTGCCCGGCATCCACCACGTCACGTGCATCACCGGCGACGTTCAGAGGAACGTCGACTTTTACGTCAGCGTCCTCGGCCTGCGGTTCATCAAGAAAAGCATCAACCAGGACGTCCCCGACACCTACCACCTGTATTTCGGCGACTACCTGGGGACGCCGGGCACGGCAATGACGTTCTTCGGCTGGCCCAGCTGGCCCAAGCGCCGGACCGGCAGCGGCCAGGTGACCACGGTTGCGTTTGCGGTGCCACACGGTTCGCTCGAGTTCTGGCGCGGCCGCCTTCGCCGGCTCGGCGTCGACGCCGGCCGGAGGAGCCGTTTCGACAGCGACGTCCTCGTCCTCGAGGATCCCGACGGCCTCCAGCTCGAGCTGGTCGCCGAAGGCTCGGAGCCGGTCGCGCGCGGGGCGCAGCCCGATCTCCGCTGGGCACCCTGGAAGGAGGGCCCGGTCGAGGTGGAGCATGCGATCCGTGGCTTCCACTCGGTCACCCTCACGGTCGCCGAGGCCGGCGCGACCGCCGACCTCCTCACCAGGACGATGGGCTTCCGCAGGGCCGGTCAGGACGGCGGCCGGACCCGCTTTGAAACCGCAGCCGGCGGCCCAGCCGCCACGCTCGACTTGGTCGAGTCGCCGGAGGGCCCAGTCGGAGCGGAGTCCCTGGGCACGGTGCATCACGTCGCGTGGAGGGCCGCGGAAGATGCCCAACAGTCCGCCTGGCGCGCGGCACTGATCGAGGCGGGCCTCAACGTGACGCCGGTGATCGACCGCTACTACTTCAGGTCAATCTACTACCGAGAGCCGGGTGGGAGCCTTTTCGAGATCGCTACCGACGGCCCTGGATTCACGGTGGACGAGGCCCCGGAAGCGCTGGGCTCCACCCTGAGCTTGCCGCCCTGGTTCCAAGTGAGGCGCGACACCTTGGACCACACCCTGACGCCGATCGTCGTACCGACCACGGCGACGACGGGCGCGGGCCATTGATCCGGATCCGCAGCGTGGTCGCCAACGCACCACTAGGAGGGGAATGAGCCGATGAGCACCGCAGTAATCGCTCCGGTCAATCCGATGGCGGCCGAGGGCAAGAGCACGGTCATGAGCGTGATGCGCCGCGACCGCCGGCATTTCTTCGACCTGGTCGAGGACCCCAAGAACTGGAACGTCCAGACGCGCTGCACCGAATGGGAGGTGCGTGACCTCGTCGGCCACATGATCGACGTCACCGAGGGCTATCTGAGCCGATGGGAGATCGCCAAGAGGGACGAGAGCTCCAACTCCCTCGGCCTGCTGGTCATGGGCGAGACGCTGAACGACCACGCTCTCGATTTCCGCAAGCTGCCGCGGGAGGAGGCGCTCGCGCGCCTCAAGCGCGCCGCGGCGACGATGGATGAGATCTTCGCGGCGCTCACGCCCGACCAGTGGACCGGCTTCATGGTCACGCATCCGTACATGGGTTCGCTGCCGGCTGGTTTCTATCCCGCGTTTCACATCATGGATTACGGGATTCACCCCTACGACATCCACTACGGATTGGGCGACAAGCTCGCCGAGCTCGACGAGGCGACCGCCGGGCTCTTGATCCCTTACTGCTTCATCGTCATGCAGGTCACGGTCGACCAGAAGTCCGCGGCCGGAGTCGACGCCGTTTACGGCATCGAGGTGTCGGGCGGATGGGGCGGCAAGTGGCGAGCCAGGGTCAAGGATGGTCAGTGGTCGGCGCAGCCGGAGACCGATGGCTTCAAGGGCTGTCAGGCCCTCTTCCGGTTCACGCCGTCGGACTTCGTGCTGACGGTTTTCGGGCGCTTCCCGGGCGGGTCGGCGACCGGCGATCCCGAGGTCATCGAAAAGGTGCGCGGCCTCTTCTTCCGATTCTGATTCGGAGCACCCTGTGGGCCGCTCATCTCCCCGCCTGGCGGGGCGGTCGGGCAAAACCGGGGTGGGGAGGCGGGGCGGCCAGCGATCGCCCTGAGATCAGGGAGGTCGATTCACGCACGGCGTCCCTGATCGCCGCCGCCATGGGGGAGGAGGGCGACCTGGTCGCGATGCGGCTGGCCAGAGGATGCCGCTGCTTTGCCGCCTGGCTTGGCGGTGAACTGGCCGCCTATGGCTGGCTTTCCGCAGAGCGGGAGTGGATCGGGGAGCTCGAGCTGGAGATCACTCCGGGGAGGCGTGAGGCGTACATCTGGAACTGCGTCACGCTGGCCGCCCACCGGCGCAAGGGCGTCTTCCGGACGCTGTTGCAGGCTATCGTGGCGCAGGGGCGCATCGAGGGGTTGAGCCGGCTCTGGATCGGCAGCGTCAGGATCCCGGCGGAGAGGGCGTTGGGACCGTCCGGCTTCCTTGCCGCCCTGCGCGTGAACAGCACCGTGATCTCCGGCGTCCGCTGGCTCAAGGTGATGCCCGCCGACGGGGCGGATCCGAATCTGGTCGAGGCAGCGCGCAAGGTGCTAGCCGTCGGCGGCCGCCCCCTGCGGCTCGGCACCTCGCTGCGCCGCTCCCGGCCGCGCCGCCACTGACCTCCCCGCTTCGCGGGGAGCGGCTCACAGGGCCGCCTGATAGATCGCGAGCAGGTCTTCAGCCGGGTAGCGGCCGGCGAGCTCATCCGCCGCTCGGTGCAGCTCCGGCTCGCCCAGCCCGTACTCGGCGATGTGGTGTGGCAGGCCCAGCGAGGCGATAAGCCCCTGTACCTTCCCGGCCGGGTCGGCGCCGGTCGCCGACGCCAGCAATCGCATCCGCTCCGGCCGGCTGCGCGCCAGATAGCGCATGACGTGCGGCAGCAACAGGCACGACGTGACGCCGTGCGGAATGCCGAAACGAGCTCCGATCTGCTTGCCCATGACGTGGCTCAGCCCGCTCGCGGATTGGGCGGGCAGCGTGAACGAGAACCACGCGGCGAGCTGGTTCTCCGTGCGAATGCCGGTGTCCGATGGCGCCGCCAGCGCCCGGGGCAGCGAGCCGAAGAGGCGCCGCACGGCCTCCAGCGCCATGACGTCGGAGAAGGCATGCTCGCCCTCGGCGAGGATGCCCTCCACCGCGTGGTCGAGCGCGCGGATCCCCGTCGACAGCCACAGTCGCATGGGTGTCGCCAGCGTGAGCGCGGCGTCGTAGATCACGCCGTCCGGCAGCAGGCGGGGATCGCGCATCCCGGCCTTGTTGCCCGACGCGTCGGTAAAGCCTGCGCCGGAGGCGAGCTCGGCGACCGACAGTGTTGTCGGGATCGCGAAGTGGGGGAGGCCGCGATCGGCCGGGCCGCCGCGGTCGGCCAGCCGCACGGCGACCATCTTGGCCGCGTCGATTGCGCTGCCCCCACCGAAGCTCACGACCGCGTTCACATCCGCGTCGCCCGCGCGCTGCACCGCGGCCTCCACGTCCTCGACCGGCGCATGCTGGCCGATGGCCGCGGTCACCCTAGCCTCGGCGCCGCCCAGCGCCTGGCGAACGGCGTTGATCGACCGCTGTTCAGCCATCAGGGATCGCGTGGTGATCAGCGCGATGCGAGTCGCCTCCACGCGCTCCAGCGCCGGCCCAAGTTGCGCGATCGAGCCCGGCCCCCAGTGGATGACGCGCGGATTCGAATAGGCGAAGACCCCGCTCATCGCGTGGTCATGGTACCGACGCCAATGACCCAAACTTCTCGGGGTGGCGGGTCCGCATCAAGGTCAGAAGCTGCTGCTGGCGGGTGAGCCGCTGGCCAAGGCGCGCGCGGCCATGATCCTGGTCCACGGGCGGGGTGCGAGCGCGGCGGACATCATGACGCTCGGGGCGGAGCTCGAGCGTCCCGGCTTCGCCTTCCTGGCGCCGCAGGCCGCGGGCGGCACCTGGTATCCCCATCCCTTCATCGCCCCGCTGGAGAGCAACGAGCCGTACCTGAGCTCGGCGCTCGAAGTCCTGGAAGGCCTTATGGCCACCGTCGAAGCCACGATCCCCCAGCAGCGCGTCGTCCTGCTGGGTTTCTCGCAGGGCGCATGTCTGACGCTCGAATTCACCGCCCGGCACGCACGTCGCTATGGAGGAGTGGTCGGGCTGAGCGGGGGCTTGATCGGGCCTGATGGAACGCCCCGCGACTACCCGAAAGGCTTTGACGGGACGCCGGTGTTCCTGGGCTGCAGCGACGTCGATCCGCACGTCCGGATGGAGCGCGTGGTCGAAGCCAAAGAGGTATTCGAGCGATTGGGCGCGCGCGTCGACATGCGCCTGTATCCGGGGATGGCCCACACGGTCAGTGCGGACGAGCTCGAGGCGGTGCGGGCGATCGTGGAGACGATCTAGGCGGTCCTATCCCCGAGTCGAAAAGACACCGACTCCGCGATCGCGCGGCCTAGGCCGCCCAGCGCACACCGGGCCCACGCGCCCGGCGCATCACCACCCGCTCGGGCGGCAGGAAGCGGAACTCGCGACCCGGCCCTGACCACCTGCCATCCGCCCTCGTGGACGAGGCGATGGTGAGCGAAACACAAAGCACGAGGTTGGCCAGGTCGGTCGGACCGTTTTTGCTCCAGGCGACGATGTGATGCGGCGTCGACCA